>JBFMBH010000030.1 GCA_040755095.1 Thermodesulfobacteriota bacterium | reverse complement strand
ATGGTGGGCGAGTTTCCCTCCCTGCAGGGCCGGGTGGGCGCCGACTACGCCGCCCGCCAGGGGGAAGAGGCGGCGGTGGCCCAGGCCATCGAGGAGCATTATCTGCCGGTGCGGGCGGGCGGGGCACTGCCCGCCGGCCTGGTGGGCACCCTGGTGGGCGTGGCCGACAAGATGGACACCCTGGCCGGCTGTTTCGGTATCGGCGCCACCCCCACCGGCACCACCGACCCCTTCGGTCTGCGGCGCCTGGCCATCGGCCTCTTGCACACCGTGACCCATCACGGCCTCTCCTTGTCCCTGGCCCCCCTGGCCCATGAGGCCCTGTCTCTCTATCAGGACCGCCTGACCGTGCCCCGGGACCAGGCCGCGGCCGCCCTCACGGAGTTCATCCGCGGCCGTCTGGTGAATGATTCAGTCAGCCGGGGCCTGCCGGCGGATGCCGTGGAAGCCGGGGTGGCGGTGGGCTGGGACGCGGTGGTGGATACCGGTCGCCGCATCGAGGCCCTGGCCGGCATCCGCCAGCAGCCGAGCTTCACCCCGCTGGCCATCGCCTTCAAGCGGGTGATGAACATGGTCAAGACCGGCGGCGCCGGCCCCCTGGAGCCGGCACGGCTGGTGGAGCCGGCGGAGGTGGCCTTGCACCAGGCCTTTCTCGCCTGCCAGGCCACGGCCGGCCCCTTGCTGGACCGCCAGGATTACGGCGCCGCCCTGGAAGCCTTCTGCGCCATGAAAGAGCCGGTGGACGCCTTCTTCGACCAGGTGCTGGTGATGAGTGGGGACGAGGCCCTGCGGGCCAACCGCCTGGCCCTCCTGACCGCCATCGCCGATCTCTTTCTGCGGGTAGGGGATATCTCGAAGATGCAGGTCAATCGATAGGCCTGCCAGCCGGCCTTGCTCCTGGCCGCCCATCCCCGGGCGGCCGCTGATGGCCTATCGTCAATCCGCCAGGCCACAGGACCTGACCCAGTCGATGGCCGCCATGTACAGGCTGGGGAAGGCCTCCGCGTCGACCCCGCAGCTGGTGGCCCGGGCCAGGAACCCCGTCCAATCCCCCTGCTCATAGGCCTGCACCAGGGCGAGGCAGTGCTGGAGGCGGTTGTCCTTGCCCAGGAGCGCCGCCGTCAGCTCCTCGGGCAGGGACAGCTCGGCCAGCAGCCGCTCCATGGGCTGGTCGAGAATGGCATCCAGCAGCGAGAACATCCCCACCAGGAAGAACTCACCGGTGCGGGCCTCGGCCCCCAGACCCCGTTCGGCCACCAGCTCGCACAGCCGCGCCCGCAGCACCGACAGCCGCAAGAGCTCCGAGGGCTTGTCGGCAGCCATGTAGGACAGCATCATCAAAGACAGCCACTTGCGCAGATGCACCTCGCCGAGCAGGCCGATGGCGGCCTTGAGGGAGCTGATCTCCTGGGGGCGGTAGAAGGCCGCGGAGTTGACGTACTTGAGGAGCTTGTAGGAAAGCGAGACGTCCCGGCCGATGATCTGGGCCAGTTGATCGAAGTGGTAGCTCTCGTCCTGCAGGCGGCGGATGATCTGCAGGTAGGTGAGCTTCGACCCCGGAATATCCCGCCCCACGACGATGTTGGGACGGCTGAAGAAGTAGCCCTGGAAGAAGTGGCAGCCCATGGCCAGGGAGGCCTGGAACTCGGACTCGGTCTCGATCTTCTCGGCCAGGAAGCGCAGGGACGGCTTCTGGCGCCGGAACCGCTCCACCACCTCGGCCATCTCCTCCAGGGACTGCTGCTGGAGGTCGAACTTGATGATCTGGACATGCTCCAGGAACGGCAGCTTGGCCGGCGTGTAGACGAAATCGTCCATGGCCAGCACATACCCCTGGCTGGCCAGGGAGCGGCAGGCGGCCAGGACCGGCGGCACTGCCGGCACGTTCTCCAGGATCTCCACCACCGTCTCCCGGCGGGGAAACAGGGTCGGATACTCCTTGACCAGCATGCCCTGGGTGAAGTTGATGAAGGCCTTCTTGCCCTCGGTCAGGTTCTTGATGCCGATGAGCAGGAAGCTGTTGGTGATGACCTTGGAGGTGGCCGCCTCGCCGTCGGCACCGGCGAAGAAGTTCTCCAGCCCGGACCGGAACAGCAGCTCGTAGCCGAACAGCGCCTTGTCGCGGCGGAAGATGGGCTGGCGGGCGATGAAGATGTTGGCGGTGTCGTTGGGCACGTGACTGGCCTGGCCTGGGGGTCCCATGTCACCCATTGTAGCCCCGCGCCAGCCAACACGACAAGGAGACGAAGCGGGTCAGTCCCCGAGCAGGATCGGATCCGGCAGCCGGGGCTCGATGATCCCCAGGCGCAGGAGATCCCGGACCAGCTCGGCCAGGGGCAGGCCGACCACGTTGCTGGCCGAGCCCCGGATGCTCTCCACGAGAAAGCCGCCGCAGCCCTGGATGGCGTAGCCGCCCGCCTTGTCCAGGGGCTCGCCGGTCAGGGCGTAGGCCTGGCAGACCTCGTCCGGCACGTCGGTGAAGTCCACCTCGGTCTCGGCGCTACCCTGGATCACAGCCTCTCCCTGGGCATGGCACAGGGCATAGCCGGTGACCACCGTGTGCCGCTTGCCCGCCAGGCTCTTCACCATGCCCTCCGCCTCCCGGGCGTCGGCCGGCTTGCCCAGGATGTCACCGTCCACCACCACGGCGGTGTCTGCCCCCAGCACCCAGGTTTCCGGGCAGCTCCGGCTCACGGCCTCGGCCTTGGCCGCCGCCAGCCGCAGCACATAGGCGACCGGATCCTCGGCCGGTGCCGGCGCCTCTTCCACCATGGCCGGCCAGACGCGAAACTCCAGGCCCAGCTCGTCGAGAAAGGCCTGGCGCCGGGGCGAGGCCGAGGCGAGCACCAGGGGGAGGAGGGAACGGAAGGGGCCTTTGCGGCTATCGAATCGGTGTGCTGCCATGGTGTCTCCCTCCTTGGCGCCGGCAGCCGGCGGTCCCGGGCCGTTGCCTCAAGCCCGGATGGAGTAGCCGCCGTCCACGGTCACCGTCTGGCCCTGGATCATGGCCGCCAGCTCGCTGCACAGGAAGAGAGCGACATTGGCCACATCCTCGGGCGTGGTCAGGCGGCCCAGGGGCGTGCCCCGGCGGGCGGTTTCCAGGATCTGCGCCCGGTTGGGGAAGCGCTTCAAGGCCTCGGTGTCCACGGCGCCGGCACTGATGACATTGACATTGATGCCCTTGGGTCCCAGCTCCACCGCCAGGTGGCGAACCAGAGACTCCATGGCCGCCTTGGACGAGCCCACCGCGGCGTAGTTCTCGATGGCCCGTACCGCCCCCAGGCTGGAGACGGCCAGGATCCTGCCGGGGCCGGGCATGAGGGGCACCGCCTGCTGGCTCAAGGTGAGCAGGGCCCGGGCGTTGATGTCCATGGTCCAGTTCCAGTGCCGGGAGCTGAGCTCCAGAACCGGCTTCAACACCCCGGAGGCGGCATTGCTGACCAGGATGTCCAACCGGCTGTAGGCGCGGCGGATCTCCTGGAACATGGCCGCCACATCCCCTTCGTCGGCGACGTTGCCCTGGACCACCAGGCAACGGACGCCTTGCGCCTCAATCTCGGCGGCGGTAACCTCGGCATCCTGCCGGTGCCGGAGGTAGTTGACCACCAGATCGACACCGTTGGCCGCCAGCTTCAGGGCCACCGCCCGCCCGATCCCCCGGGAGCTGCCGGTGACCAGGGCCACCTTGCCCGCCAGTCCGAACATACCCTCCTCCTTGTGCCTTGGCGCCTTTGCCGCCACGGTACTACGGGACCGCGCAGCCTGTAAAGGCGCATTTCCCGGAAAGGCCGTGGCTGGTGGCCGGCCAACATGCTATAGAACGGAGGATCTGTCAACCCCTGGCACAAGCCCTTCTCGACCGCGAGGATCGCCCATGCCCCTGCCGCATCGCTTCCGCCTGGCCACCTTCAACGCCAACTCGGTCCGCTCGCGCCTGCCCATCATCCTGGGCTGGCTGGCGGCGCACCAGCCGGACGTCCTGTGCCTCCAGGAGACCAAGGCCCAGGACCAGGACTTCCCGGCTGCGGCCTTCCGCGAGGCCGGCTACCACGTGGTCTTTCGGGGGGAGAAGTCGTACAACGGCGTGGCGATCGCCAGCCGGCAGCCCCCGGACGAGGCCCGCTACGGCTTCGACGACGGCGGCCCGGCCGACGACACCCGCCTGATCATGGTGCAGGTCGCCGGGCTTGCCATCGTCAACACCTACGTGCCCCAGGGCCGGGCCTTAAGCCATCCCCAGTTCCAGATGAAGCTGGAGTGGCTTGCCCGCCTGGCCGCCTACTTCGACCGCCACTTCACGCCAGAGGCCGCCGTGATCTGGGCCGGGGACCTGAACGTGGCCCCGGAGCCCATGGACGTCCCCAGCCCCGAAGAGCTGGCCGAGCACGTCTGCTTTGCACCGGCGGCGCGCCAAGCCCTGGCCACGACCAGGGCCTGGGGCTTCATCGATGTCGTGCGCCAGCACCACCCGGAGCCAGGCCTCTTCACCTTCTTCGACTACCGGGTGCCCAATGCCGCCAAACGGGGCATCGGCTGGCGCATCGACCACATCCTGGCCACGGCTCCCCTGGCCGCCCGTTGCCAGGATGCCTTTGTCGACCTCGCCCCCCGCCTGGCGGCCAAGCCTTCGGACCACACCTTCCTGGTGGCCGATTTTGCGCTGAGCCAATGAAAAAGCCGGCCCTTGGGAGAGAGGGCCGGCTTTTTCAGGAGAAAGGAGAAGATTGGAGACTTGCCTTCTTGACTAGCAAGGGGCGTGCCAGACCGGCGAGCAAGCCCTCAACCCATTGATCTGCAAGGATTTTCCGCCAGAAGCCGCCCTCCAGCCTTTCCCCTCCCCTGGTTCAATTTCTTGTACCACCCCGGATGGCCGCCCGGGGCCTTCTCCAAATTAAGCGGCTATTTCAACAGGATAGCAGGATCGCTAATTTTGTACCCCGGCGCGCCGGCCGGCAGAAGCAGCCGGGCCGGCGGCCAGCGCCCCCAGGGCCGCTTTCCGGGGGCGGCCGGCCGGCCGGGTTCAAATTCTTGGCCCGGTGGCCTCCCGCTCAGCCGCCCCGGGCCCAGTTGAGGAGGCCACCGGCCACGAGGATCTGCCGCTGCCGGGGCGAGGCCTCAAGACGGGCCATGACGGCCTGACCATTGACCAGCAGCGTGAGGGTCTCCTGACCCGCGGCCAGGGCCTGGCGGATGCCAGGGATCGCCACCCGATCGCCCACCGCCAGCCGTTCGTAGTCCGAGGCGTTGGCGAAGGTCAGCGGCACGATGCCGAAGTTGAAGAGATTGGCCAGGTGGATGCGGGCAAAGCTCTTGACCAGCTTGATCCGCACCCCCAGGGCCCGGGGCGCCAGGGCGGCGTGCTCCCGGGACGAGCCCTGGCCGTAGTTCTCACCGCCCGCCACCAGACCGCTCTTGGCGGCCCGGGCCCGGGCCACGAAGCCGGGATCCACCGCCTCGAACACGAACTCGCTGATCGCCGGAATGTTGCTGCGCAACGGCAGGATCTTGGCGCCGGCCGGCATGATGTGATCGGTGGTGATGTTGTCGCCGGTGACCAGGAGGATCTCGCCCTCCCAGTCCTCGGGCAGGGGCTCGAAGCGGGGGAAAGGCTGGATGTTGGGACCGCGCAGGATCTCGACCTCTGCCGCCTCCCCGGCCGGCGCCGGCAGCAGAATCCGCTCGTCGCCCGGGAGATAGCGCTCCGGCAGGCTGAACGCCGGCCGCCGTCCCAGCTCGCGGGGATCGGTGATCGCCCCGTGGATGGCGGCGGCCACTGCCACCTCTGCGGAGCACAGATAGACCTGGTCGTTTCTGGTGCCGCTGCGGCCCGGAAAGTTCCGGGGAAAGGTGCGCAGCGAGATGGTATCGGTGGCCGGGGCCTGGCCCATGCCGATGCAGCCCAGGCAGCCGGCCTGGTGGATCCGGGCGCCGGCCAAAAGCAGGGTCAAAAGGTCTCCCTGGGCGGCCAGGTTCTCCAGCACCTGGCGACTGCCGGGGTTGACCTCGAAGGACACTGCCGGATGCACCTGCCGCCCGGCCAGCACCCGAGCCGCCAGGGTGAGATCCGGCAGTCCCGAGCAGGAGCAGGAGCCCACCAGGACCTGGGCCACCGGCCGCCCCGCCACCGCCCGCACCGGCTGCACATTGTCCGGCGACGACGGGCAGGCGATCAGGGGCTCCAAGGTGGACAGATCGATCTCCATGCTCTCCTGAAAGGTGGCATCGGCATCGGCGGCCAGGGGCGCCCAGTCCTTCTCCCGGCCCTGCGCGACCAGAAAGCGGCGGGTGGCTTCATCCGAGGGAAAGATCGAGGTGGTAGCGCCCAGCTCGGCCCCGAAGTTGGTGATGGCCGCCCGCTCCGTCACCGACAAAGAGGCCACACCCGGCCCCCAGTACTCGATCACCCGCCCCACCCCGCCCTTCACGGTCAGCCGCCGCAGGAGCTCCAGGACCAGATCCCGGGCCGACACCCAGTCCGGCAGCTGGCCGGTCAGATACACCCCCAGGACCCGGGGCATGGTCAGAAAGAACGGCTGGCCGGCCATGGCCATGGCCACGTCCAGGCCGCCGGCGCCCATGGCCACCATGCCCAGACCACCGCCTGTGGGGGTGTGGCTGTCCGAGCCCAGGAGGGTTCGGCCCGGCCGGCCGAAGCGCTCCAGGTGGATCTGATGAGAGATGCCGTTGCCGGGCGGCGAAAAGAGGAGACCGAAACGACGGGCCGTGGACTGCAGGAAGCGATGGTCATCGGCGTTGCGGAAGTCCGACTGCAGCAGATTATGGTCCACGTAGGAGACCGACAGCTCGGTGCGCACCCGCGGGATGCCGATGGCCTCGAGCTCCAGGTAGGCCATGGTGCCGGTGGCGTCCTGGGTGAGGGTCTGGTCGATGCGGATGCCGATGGTCTCCCCCGGCACCGGCCGCCCCTCCACGAGGTGGCTGGCGATGATCTTCTCGAAAACGGTCTGGCCCATCGACTGTGCACTCCCTGGCGCTCTTGGTGTATGCTGGGCGAGGGACGGTGGCGTGCCCCGACGCCGGGCCCACAACGGGCCACCGCTCCCTGCCGCCGGCCCTGCTGCCGGCGGAAGCGGTATACTGACCACGTTTCGCTGCCGGTGTCAATATTCCGACGACCGGCGGGCCAAGAGCCGAAAACCCGACACCGGCCCGGGTGCAGCCCGAGCCGGCATGCGGCCCCGCTTCCGGCCCCCGGGGCCGCCGCTGGTCATGGCATGGGTGTTGCTTACGGCCAGGACAGGGGCTTCCCATCCCCGGGGCACCCGACAGCAAAAAGAGGACAGCAAGCGATGGCGGATGACGCACAAGCCCCCAGCACCGCGGCCAAGGGCAAGAAGAAGATGATGCTCATCATCATCCTCGGGGTGGGGGTCCTCGCTCTGGGAGGCGGCGGGTTCTTCGCCTACACCAAGTTCTTTGCCCATCAGGCGACGCCGGAAGACGAGGCCGAGACCGGCCACCAGCCGGTCCGCACCGCGGGCAAGGAGCAGGCGCCGGGCGCCATGTACAGCATGGAGCCCTTTATCGTCAATCTGGTGGATCCCAAGGGCAAGCGCTACCTGAAGCTCAAGATTCAGGTGGAGGTGGATACCGAGATCATCGTCGAGAAGCTCAAGAAGCTCGACCCCCGGCTCCGGGACGCGGTGATCATGCTGCTCACCAGCCTGTCCTTCGAGGACGTCATGACCCCGGAGGGCAAGATCCGCATCCGGGACGAGCTGTTGGACCGCTTCAACCAGGCCATCAAGCCGGATCGGGTGCGCAACATCTATTTTACGGACTTTGTCGTGCAGTAAGACGGTCGCACGGCCCGGGGGTCCAGAGGACCTGTAGGGCCTACAAGTCCTAATAGGTCCTATGAAACCCATGAGTCCTATGAGCCCCGGATAACCTCCGGCGCCGCTGCGACTGCCAAGGACTTGCCACACCATGGAACAGATCCTCAGCCAGGACGAGGTGGATGCCCTCCTGAAGGGCATCACCGGTGGCGAGATCGAAGAGGTCGAGGAGCCCATCGATGCCGAGGCCCTCGGCTATACCCCGTATGACTTCACCCGCCAGGACCGGCTGGTCCAGATCAAGATGCCGGCCCTGGAGGTCATCAACGATGCCTTCCTGCGCGCCCTGCGCACCTCGCTGTCCACCGCTCTCCGCCGGATCATCGACATCACCACCGTGCCCATGGAGCTGGACCGCTTCGGCAACTTCATCCGCACCCTGCCGGTGCCAAGCTCGCTGCAGATCTTCAAGATGGATCCCTTCCGCGGCCATGCCCTCCTGGTCATGGAGCCCCGGGTGGTCTTCGCCTTTGTGGAGAGCTTCCTGGGTGGCAGCGGCCGCCGCAACATCCGCATCGAGGGCCGGGACTTCACCCCCATCGAGCAGCGTCTGATCCGGCGGGTGGTCAACATCATCTTCACCGACATGGAGAAGGCCTGGCACTCCCTGCATCCGGTGACGGTCCAGTACATCCGCAGCGAGATCAACCCGCAGTTCGCCAAGATCTGCGAGCCCGAGGACGTGGTGATCATCAACAAGTTCGAGGTGGACATGGAGCGCAGCGTCGGCAGCATCACCTCCTGCATCCCGCTCACCAATCTGGAATCCATCAAGCATCTTTTGACCACCACCTTCCAGAGGGAGAAAGCGGGCGAGGACATGACCACCCGCAAGCTCATCACCGAGAACACCGGCAACCTGCCCATCTCCATCAAGGTGGAGCTCGGACGGGCCTTCATCCCGGCCGGCGACATCATGGAGCTGGGGGTGGGCGACATCATCCAGCTGGGCAACCGCAAGGATGACCTCCTGCCCGCCTTCATCGCCGGGATCCGCAAGTACATGGGCAAGCCCGGCATCCACCGGGGCAACAAGGCCTTCCAGATCGTCAAACGGGTTCTGGATCCCAACAACGACTAGCCGCTGCGAGCGGCAAGGGGGAAGTCATGCCGGACAAATCCCTGGACGATGCCTGGGCCGATGCCCTGTCCGATCAGAGCGGGGGCGGCAAGGCGGCCAAGGGCGGGGACGAGTGGTCCGTGGCCATGGGCGGCGGCAGCCACGCCGCTGAGTTCGAAGAGCTGGGGGACGGGTCTGCCCAGCAGCTGGGCACCCAGAACCTGGAATTCCTCCTGGACGTGCCCCTGGAGGTGACGGTGGAGCTGGGCAGAAGCACCATGATCGTCAACCGCCTCCTGCAGCTCACCCAAGGCTCGGTGGTGGAGCTGGACAAGGCGGCCGGCGAGCCGGTGGACATTTACGTCAACGGCAAGATGATGGGCAAGGGCGAGGTGATCGTCCTCAACGAGCGCTTCGGGGTGCGGATCACCGAGATCATCAGCCAGGCCGACCGGGTGAAGAACATGGGGTGACGCGGCGCGGGATCGTCACCGGCGCCCCGCTCCTGGCCCTGGCCGCCACCGCTGTCCAGGCCGCCGAGGAGGCGGCCCGGACCGTGGCCACCGGCGCGGCCGAGACCGGGGCCCTGGTGGAGCCTGCGGCCTGGCCGGCGCTCCTCAAGGTGACCGGCAGCCTGGTGCTGGTCCTGGGACTCCTGGCGGCGCTGGCCTTCTGGCTGCGCCGCCTGGGCCTGCCCGGACTGGCCGGCCGGCCGGGGAGCCTCATCCGGGTGCTGGACCAGCGCCTGCTGGGCCCCAAGAAATCGGTGGCGGTGCTGGCGGTGGGCCAGGAAACGATCCTGGTCGGCATCACCGACCAGGCGATCACCTTTCTCTCCCGGCTGGGGGAGCCACCGGCCCCGGCCGCGCCGGAGGAGGCCGCCGGCCGGCCCGGCGCCTTCGCCAGCCTCCTGGCCCGGGCCGCAGACCCGACGCCGCGTACGGAGCAAGGACCCTCATGAGCAGTCAGCCCCGCCCCACCAGCCGCCCGGGTGTCCTGACCCTGGCCCTCATCCTGGCCCTGGCGCCGGCACCGGCCCTGGCCCTCTCCCTGCCCACCTTGCGGCTGGGGGTCGAGGAAGCCACCACCCCGGCCCAGGTCTCGGTGCTGGTGGAGATCCTGCTCCTGTTCACCATCCTGACCATGGCGCCGGCCATCATGCTGATGATGACCTCGTTCACCCGGCTGGTGGTCATCTTCTCCTTCCTGCGCAACGCCATCGGCACCCAGCAGATGCCGCCCAACCAGGTGATGATCGGCCTGGCCCTGTTTCTGACCTTCTTCATCATGCGGCCGGTGGCCGCCGAGATCCACACCAAGGCCATCGAGCCGTACATGGCCGAGACCATCTCCCTGGAGCAGGCCGTCACCGAGGCGGCCCAGCCCCTGCGCGCCTTCATGTTCCGCCAGACCCGGGAGAAGGACCTGGGGCTCTTCATGGCCATGGCCAAGCTCGACAAGCCCCAGAACCGGGACGACGTTCCCACCCTGATCCTGATCCCCGCCTACGTGATCAGCGAGCTCAAGACCGCCTTCCAGGTGGGCTTCGTGCTCTTTCTGCCCTTTTTGATCATCGACATGGTGGTGGCCTCGGTGCTCCTGTCCATGGGCATGATGATGCTGCCGCCGGTCCTGGTCTCCCTGCCCTTCAAGCTCCTGCTTTTCGTGCTGGTGGACGGCTGGCATCTTCTGGCCGGATCCCTGGTGCGAAGCTTCGGCTGAAAGGCTCGAGCCTCACTGCCCAGGAGCTGCCATGACCACCCTCGACGTTCTCAGTCTGGCCAAGGAGACCATCGTCCTGACCCTGCTCCTTTCGGGTCCCCTGCTCCTGGTGGGCATGGTGGTGGGCGTCCTCATTTCGCTGTTCATGGCGGTCACCCAGATCCAGGAGATGACCCTCACCTTTGTGCCCAAGATCGTCGCCGTGCTGGCCACCCTGCTCTTCTTCACCCCCTGGATGATGGGCAAGATGACCTCCTATGTGGAAAGTCTCTTCCTGCGGATTCCGGACATGATCCGCTAGCCGCCATGCCGGATTCCTTTCTTCTCAACTGGACGGTCGAAAGGCTCCTGATCCTGACCGTGATCATGGTCCGGGTGGGGACCCTGCTTTTTCTCATGCCGGTTCTCGGCTCCCGGGGCGTGCCCAGCCAGGTGAAGGCCCTGTTCACGGCGGTGACCGCCCTGGCCCTGGTAGGGGTGGTGCCGGTCTCGGCCCGGGACCTGCCCGCCGGTGCCGCCGGCTGCCTGCTGCTGGTCCTGAGCGAGCTGACCTTCGGGGCCATCCTTGCCCTGTTCGCCCGCCTGGTCTTCGCTGCTGTCGAGACCGGCGGCCAGATGGTGGGGGTGCAGATGGGCATGGGCATGGCCGGGGTCATGGACCCCCAGTTCGGCACCCAGATCTCTCAGGTGGGCCAGTTCTGGAACCTGACCGCCATCCTGCTCTTCCTGGCCGTGGATGGCCACCACCTGTTCCTTGCCACCATGGCGGAAAGCTTCGCCTGGGTGCCCCCGGGCGGCCTCACCCTCTCCGAGGCCACCTTCCGGGGTATGATGGCCGGGGTCAGCCGCATGTTCGTTCTGGCCATCAAGATCATGGCCCCGGTCTCGGCGGTGCTGTTCTTCTCCCAGGTGGCCCTGGGCATCCTGGCCAAGACCGTGCCCCAGATCAACCTGCTCATCGTCAGCCTGCCCTTGAACATCGCCCTGGGCTTCATCTTCGTCGGGCTGTCCCTGGGCCTGTTCGCTCCCCTCTTGCTGAAAGAGATCACGACCCTGGAGCGGCTTCTGCCCCGTCTGGCCCAGGGCCTGGGAGGATAAGGCGTGGCTGAGGAGCCCACCGGCCAGGAGAAGACCGAAGAGCCTACCCAGAGGCGCCTGGAGGAGGCCCGCCGCCGGGGCGAGGTGGCAAAAAGCGTCGAGATCCCGGCGGTGGCGGTGCTCCTGGCCGGCATCCTGACCCTCTACTGGGGCGCCGAGTACTTCCTGGGCCGTTTTGAGGTCATCATGCGCCATTTTCTGGGCAACCTGGATACCATCCCCCTGGGCCAGGCGGAGGCGCCGGTGCTGGCCGCCGGCAGCTTCTGGCTGTTTGCCCAGATCGCCCTGCCCCTGGCCCTGGTCCTCCTGGTGGTGGCCTTCCTGGCCAACGTCGCCCAGGTGGGCTTTTTTGTGGCTGACGAGGCCCTGACCCCGAAGCTGGAGCGCCTGGGCCCCATTGCCGGCCTGGGCCGGCTCTTTTCCAAGCAGGCGGTCGCCAACCTGGTCAAGTCCGTGGCCAAGCTGGTCGTGGTGGGCTATGTGGCCTACACAGCGGTGATGAAGGCCCTGCCCCACATCCTGCCGCTCATGGACCAGGAGCCGATCCAGATCCTGGCCTTCTTCGCCGATACCTCCTTCTGGATCTTTCTGAAATCAGTCCTGATCATCGCGGTCCTGGCCGCGGCCGACTACCTGTTCCAGCGCTGGCAGTTCATGGAGCGGATGCGGATGACCAAGCAGGAGATCAAGGAAGAGGCCAAGCAGACCGAGGGTGATCCCCATGTCCGGGGCCGCATCCGGAGCATCCAGTACGCCATGGCCCGGCGCCGCATGATGGAAGCGGTGCCCACCGCCGACGTGGTCATCACCAACCCGACCCGACTGGCGGTGGCCTTGCGCTACGACAACCGGACCATGGTCGCTCCCCAGGTGGTGGCCAAGGGCGCCGGGGTGGTGGCGGCCCGCATCCGGGAGCTGGCCGCCGCAAACGGCGTGCCCGTCGTCGAGGACAAGCCCCTGGCCCAGGCCCTGTACCGTCTGACCCAGGTGGGCGATACCATCCCGGCCAGCCTCTTCCAGGCGGTGGCCGAGATCCTGGCCTATGTCTATGGACTCCGCAACAAATCTGCCTAGGGCCTCCAGGCGGGATAGATGATCATGGCCACTTCTTCGGAAACAGCTTCCGGGTGGGATGTCTTCCGGCTCGAGCCCGCCAGCCTGACGATGGCGCTCCTGGTGGTGGCCATTCTGGTGGTCATGATCATCCCGCTGCCCACCCTGATCCTGGATCTGCTTTTGTCCCTCAGCATCACCGTCGGGCTGGTGATCCTCCTGATGGCGATGTACAACACCCAGCCCCTGGATTTTTCCACCTTCCCAGCCCTGCTTCTGGTCACCACCCTCTTCCGCCTCTCCCTCAACATCGCCTCCACCCGGCTCATCCTCCTGCACGGCCACGAGGGCGTCGGCGCGGTGGGTCAGGTGATCAGCTCCTTCGGCAACTTCGTGGTCGGCGGCAACTACGCCATCGGCCTCATCATCTTCCTCATCCTCGTCCTGGTGAACTTCATCGTCATCACCAAGGGCTCGAGCCGGATCGCCGAGGTGGCGGCCCGCTTCACCCTGGACGCCATGCCTGGCAAGCAGATGGCCATCGATGCCGATCTCAATGCCGGCCTCATCGACGAGTCCGAGGCCAAGGCGCGCCGGACCCGCATCTCCCGGGAGGCGGACTTCTACGGCTCCATGGACGGTGCCAGCAAGTTCGTGCGGGGGGAGGCCGTCGCCAGCCTGGTGATCATGGCGATCAACGTCGTCGGCGGCCTGGCCATCGGCATCTTCAGCCAGGGCATGGCCATTGCCGACGCCGCCGCCACCTACACCCTGCTCACCATCGGCGACGGCCTGGTGTCCCAGGTGCCGGCCCTCATCATCTCCACAGCAGCGGGCATCATCGTCAGCCGGGTGGCCTCGGACACCAGCATGGGCAAGGACTTCTCCCGCCAGTTCGCCCTGCAGCCCCAGGCCATGGCCGTGGCCTCCGGCATCCTCTTCTTCTTTGCCCTCATCCCTGGCCTGCCGCATCTGGCCTTCTTCTGTCTGGCCGTGGCCGTGGGGGGCCTGGCATACTGGGCCTACCAGGAGAAGACCCGCCAGGGGGCGGCCGCCGTGGAGGAGGAGCAGCGACGCCAGGCCGCGGCCGCTCCGCCCCCAGGCGCGCCGGAGACCATCGACGCCCTGCTGCCCCTCGACATCCTGGACCTGGAGGTGGGCTACGGCCTGATTCCGTTGGTGGACGAGGGCCAGCAGGGAGACCTTCTGGACCGGATCCGCTCCATCCGCCGCCAGTTCGCCACCGAGATGGGCATCGTTGTCCCGGCCATGCACGTCCGGGACAACCTGCAGCTCAGGCCTGACGAATATGTGGTCCTCCTGAAGGGCGTCGAGGTGGCCCGGGGCGAGGTGATGATGGGCTACTGGCTGGCCATGGATTCCGGAACCGCCAAGAGGACCATCGACGGCATCCCCACCGTGGAGCCGGCCTTCAAGCTGCCGGCCCTGTGGATCGCCGAGGACCGGCGGGACGAGGCGCAGCTGGCCGGCTACACGGTGGTCGACCCCTCGACCGTGGTGGCCACCCACCTCACCGAGACCATCCGCAGCCACGCCGACGAGCTCTTGGGCCGCCAGGAGGTGCAGCGGCTGGCGGACAACCTGGCCAAAACCCACCCCAAGGTGGTGGAGGAGCTGGTGCCCGGCCAGCTCACCCTGGGCGGGGTGCAGAAGGTGCTCCAGAACCTCCTGCGGGAGCGGGTCTCGGTGCGGGATCTTTTGACCATCTTCGAGACCCTGGCCGACTACGCGCCCATGACCAAGGACCCGGACATCCTCACCGAGTATGTCCGCCAGAAGCTGGCCCGCTCCATCGTCCACCCGCTCCTGGACGAGTCCGGCCGCCTGTCGGTCCTCACCCTGGGCAGCCCGGTGGAGGACCTGCTCCGGGAGGGCATCCAGAAGGGGGAGCAGGGCGCCTACCTGGCCATGGACCCCAGCCTGGCCCAGAAGATTCTGGATGCCATCCAGGCCGCCGCTGACCGGGTGGCGGAGAAGGGGCTGGTGCCGGTCATCGTCTGCTCGCCGGTGATCCGGCGCCACCTGCGGCGCCTGATCGAGCGCTTCCTGCCCCAGGTGGCGGTGCTGTCCCACAACGAGATGCTGGCCCAGACCAGGATCCAGTCCCTGGGCACGATCAACGTCGAGCGCCGGTAGGCAGCCATGAAGATCAAGCGCTACCAGGCTCCGGACATCCAGACCGCTCTGGCCATGATCAAGCGGGACCTGGGGGAAGACGCCCTCATCCTCACCACCCGCCCGCTGGGCGGCCGGCACCGGAACGGCCGGGGCCAGACGGGTCGCGGGGTGGAGGTGGTGGCGGCGGTGGATCCGGACGGCGCGCCGGCAGCGCCGCCCCCCCGGCCAGCACCGGCCGCCGAGCCGGCGTTCGATCCCGACGCCATACCCATCCAGGGTGCGGCCGGCTCTGCCCGGGACGACATCCGTATCGAGGCCCAGGACCTGAGTCGCCGCTTCTCGGCCTTCCTCGATGCCGAGCTGGGCCAGCTGCCGGCCGGCCCGGCGCCGGTGGACCGGTGGCTGCCGGGCCTGCCGCCCGCCGTCGCCCCCCGGCCGGCCAGCCAACCGGCGCCCGCCGTCGCCCCCCCGGTCTCTCGGCCCAGCCGGCACCAGGTCTCGGCCTTCCGGGACGAGGTCCTGTCCCGGATCGCCTGCCGGACCCTGGAGCCGGGGGTGCCGGGCCAGCCCCTGGTGCTGGCCCTGGTGGGCGCCACCGGCGTCGGCAAGACCACCACCGCGGCCAAGCTGGCCGCCTGGTACGGGGTGCGGGCCGGTTTCCAGGTGGCCCTCTTGTCCATGGACTGCTACCGGATCGGGGCCACGGAGCAGCTCCGGGCCTATGCCCGGGTGCTGCGCCAGCCCTGCGAGGTGGTGCTCCGGCGCCAGGACTTGGCGCCGGCCCTGGCCCGGCATCGGGACCGGCATCTGGTGATCATCGACACCGCCGGCCGCAGCCCCTACCACCAGGGCCATGTGGATGAGCTGGCCGCCTGGCTCGGCACCACCGGCAGCGTCACCCCGCTCCTGGTCCTGGCCAGCACCACCCGCAAGGAAGACACCGCCCAGCTCCTCACCCAGTATGCCCCCCTGGCACCGGCCGGTCTCGTGCTCACCAAGCTGGACGAAACCCGGGCCTACGCCGCCCTGGGCCAGGAGGTGGCGGCAGCCGGTCTGCCGCTCACCTTCCTGGCCTGCGGCCAGCGAGTCCCCAACGATCTCCTGGCCGCCAGCCCCGAGCTGATCACCGCCCTGTTCACCGAGGGCTGGCCAGCCCTGAGCCGCAACCTGGACCTGCCCCAAGCCGCTCCCTGATCCCGAGGAGGCCTGACCACGATGCCTGCACCCAGCCCCGCCACCATCGCCGCCCCCCTGCCGGCCCTGGCCACCCCGCCAGGCCGGCAGCCCCGGGTCATCTGCGTCACCAGCGGCAAGGGGGGCGTCGGCAAGACCAATGTCGTCGCCAACCTGGCCTTCGTCTTCGCCCGGCAGGGAAAACGGGTTCTGGTCCTGGATGCCGACCTCAGCCTGGCCAACGTGGACGTGCTCCTGGGGCTCGCCCCCCGCCACAACATCCAGCACGTGCTGGCCGGGGACAAGACCCTGGCCGAGATCGTCACCACCGGCCCTGGCGGCATGCGCATCCTGCCGGCGGCTTCCGGCATCCTGGAGCTGTCCGATCTGTCCGACAGCCAGAAGCTCTATCTCCTGGCCGAGGTGGAGGCCCTGGCCGAGGATGTCGACATCCTGCTCATCGACACCGCTGCCGGCATCAACGCCAATGTGGTCTATTTCATCCTGGCCGCGGCCGAACGGATCGTCCTGGTCACCCCGGAGCCCACCTCCCTCACCGACGCCTATGCCCTCATCAAGGTTCTGTCCAGCCGGCACCAGGTGCGCCGCTTCCAGATCCTGGTCAACCACGCCCGCTCCGAGCAGGAGGCCGTGGGGGTCTTCCGCAAGCTGGGGGCGGTGGCCGACCGCTTCCTGACCACACTTTCCTTAGACTTCTTGGGCTTCATCCCGTATGATGAGCATATACCGCGCGCCGTCCGGCAACAGCGGCTGGTGGCCCAGCTCTATCCCAAGGCGGCGGCGAGCCAATCCCTCCGGCGCCTTTCCGAACAGATCCTCGGCAACGGACCCGAGCCCGAGGCTGACGGCAACATCAAGTTCTTCTGGAAAAACCTGATGCACCGCGAGCCGTAGCCCGGTGGGGCATCACCATCCTGGTCGTCCATGCGCAAGCAAGGCTATCCCACGAAGCTTCGGGACTACGCCCAGGTCCAGTGCAACGGCGGCATCGACAAGACCCCGGACCAGCGCTCCGAGCTCATCCTCCACTACACCCCGCTCATCAAGTACATCGCCGCCCGTCTGGCCGCCCGTCTGCCCTCCCACATCTCGGTGGACGATCTCATCTCCTGCGGCATCATCGGGCTCATCGATGCCATCGACAAGTTCGATCCCCACAAGAACGTCCAGTTCAAGACCTATGCCGAATTCCGCATCCGGGGTGCCATGCTCGACGAGCTGCGCTCCCTGGACTGGGTGCCCCGCTCGGTGCGGCGCAAGATCACCACCCTGGAAAAGGCTTACGGCGACTGCGAAAAAAGGCTGGGCCGGCCGGCGGACGACGACGAAGTGGCCGCGGCCCTGGGGCTGGACATGGAGGATTTCCACCGCCTCCTGGACGAAACCAAGTCGGTGACCTTCCTGGACATCGAGATCCTCCGGCAGAGCCAGTCCGGCAGCGGGCCGGAAGGCGGGGACGTGGAGGTGGCCGAGCCCACCGGCGGCGATCCTTTTGCCGCGGTCAACATGAGCCAGCTCCGGGAGCTGGTGGCCCAGGCCATCGACGAGCTGCCTGACAAGGAGCGGCTCACCGTGGCCCTCTATTATTTCGAAGAGCTGACCATGAAGGAGATCGGCCAGATCCTGGGCTACACTGAATCCCGCATCTCGCAGATGCATTCCAAGGCCATGCTGCGGTTGCGCACCAAGCTGCGCCGGCGACTCGGCGCCTGAATTGGGGGGCTTTCCGCCACCGTCATTTCGCCTTTACGAACCGAGAAATCTCATGTAAAACGGGGCTGACTTCGAAAAGAACCGCTCGGGAAGACGATGTGTGTGCGGCTCATTGGCCATGAGCCGTGAATGACCCTTGCCCGGTGGCGCAAGGCCGCTGCCGGGAGAGAGCCTCAGGGGGCGCGTATGCCGGACCAGAACATCAAGATCCTTGTCGTGGATGACTTTGCGACCATGCGCCGCATCGTCAAGAACATCCTAGTGGGCCTGGGCTTCAAGAACATCATCGAAGCCGATGACGGCACCACCGCCATGGATATCCTGTCCAGCGAAAAGGTGGATCTGGTGATCTCGGACTGGAACATGCCGAAAATGACCGGCCTTGACCTCTTGAAACGAGTACGCGCCGATGCCAATCTGGCCAAGATCCCGTTCATCATGGTCACAGCCGAGGCCCAGCAGGACAACATCATCCTGGCGGTAAAGGCCAAGGTCAGCCAGTACATCGTCAAGCCGTTCACGGCCGAGACCATGGCCGAGAAGATCAAGAAGGTCTTCAGTGCCTGAAAAGGCACCGGCAGCCGAGGACTGGGGACAAGACTGGGGCGCCGGCGAGAACGATACCGTCCTTTTTGCTCCCCCGGATGAGCCCCCGGCCGCCCCCCCCGGCGCTTTCTCGGCAGCAGACGCCCTGAAGGATCTGGGACCCACCCAAAGCCCCTACGACTTCTCACCGCCCGGCGACGACGCACTGGCGGAGATTCCGGCCTTCGACGAGATCAACCTGGACGAGCCGGCGCCAGACCGCCAGCCCTCGAAGGGCCTGGCCGCCCAGGCCGCGGCCGCCCCGCCCCTGTCCCCGGCCCGGGACGCGCCTGCCGCCCCGCCCCCACCCGCCTGGCGCCAGAGCTGGACCCGGCTGGCCGACCGCCTGCCCCGGGAGCCTGGGTCGCGCCGGCGGTGGTGGGCCCTGGGCGCCGGGGGCAGCCTGCTGGCTCTGGCCATCCTGGTCGCTTTCCTCCTGTCTGGCGACAAGCCGCCCCCTTTGCCGGAAGCGCCGCACCCGCCCGCTGCCACGGACGTCCCGGAAGAGCCGCCCCCCCACGCTGCTCCGGCCCCGGCCGCCACCCCGCCGGCAGCAGTTGCCAGCCAGACCCAGGCCTGGCGCCTGCCCGGCTTTCTCATCCCCTTCGACGAGGGCGAGGACAAAGGCTTCATCGCCGTCACCCTGTCCATCGAGATCGCCGCCGACAGCGACGGCACGCCCGCAGAGGTCCGCAAGCGCCTCCTGCGGGACATGGTCTACCAGTTCTACGCCAACACCCCGGCCAGCGAGCTCAAAGAGTTCAAGCTCACCCGCATCCGCATGGAACAGCGCCTCCGGGCCTGGATGCAGGCCCAGTGGCCCGACATCCAGATCGAGCGCATCCGGATCGAGCGCTACGAGATCGTCTGAGCCAGACCTGCGAAAGTGGGTCCCAGAGGTCTCATGGGTCCTATGAGACCTGGAGCCCCTCGCCTGCCCGGCGCTGCCGCGGCTCATCCGGCCTCCAGGCCCTGGTCCGGCTCCTGGCGGCGCCGCCCGGCCGGGCTCCCTTGCTTTCCCAACGGCAGGCGGCTATGGTGTGGCCCATGGCCAGAGCAAAGCGCCCTGTATCCAGGCCCCGTTCTCTTGAGGGGCAGCTCGTCGGGCCGGCGACCCGGGCCGAAGGGACGGACCAGGCCGGCAAGCCGGGCCTGCGCCTGGACATGGGGCATGCCTTTCTCTTTGCTCTGCTCTTCCTGGTCCTGGGCGGCTGCCTGTACGTGCTGGCCCCGTATCTGGGCACCATCCTTCTGGCCATCATCCTGGCCATCGTCTTCGGCCCGGTCCATCGCCGGATCCTCCGCCTGGTGGGCGGCCGGCAGGACCTGGCCGCTCTCCTCTCCAGCCTCGGCCTGGTCCTGGTGGTCGTGCTGCCGCTTCTGGCGGTCTTTCTCTCCCTGGTCCACCAGGGGGTCCAATCCGCCAACGCCATCCAGGCCTGGATCCAGGCCGGCGAGCACGAAAAGCTCCTGACCTCGCCGTGGGCGCTTCAGGCCAAGGCCATGCTGGAGCCGTATCTCCCGGATCTCAAGAAGATCTTCCCCATCCTGGACGGCAATGCCGAGACCGGGGCCGGCGCCCTGGTGGACCTCAGCTCCCGGCTCGGCAAGTTCCTGCTCGGCCAGACCGGGGCCCTGGTGGGCAACCTCAGCGGCTTTCTCGCCAAGGTCTTCCTGGTGCTGTTCACCTTCTATTTCATGGTGCGGGACGAAAAGAGGATCTACCAGCGGCTGCTCCATCTCATCCCGCTGTCCGCCAGCCACGAGGAGCAGATTCTGGCCCGGATCAAGACCGTGGCAGGCTCGGTGCTCCTGGGCACCCTGATCACCGCCGTGGCCCAGGGCCTGGCGGGCGGCCTCGCCTTTCTTTTCACCGGGCTGCCCGCCCTCTTCTGGGGCACCATGATGGCCTTCGCCTCCCTGATCCCCTTCGTGGGCACCGCTCTCATCTGGCTGCCGGCCGCGGGCTATCTTCTGCTCATCGGCCGCTGGTGGGCGGCCCTCTTTCTGGTCGTCTGGTCGGTGGTGGTGGTGGGCAGCATCGACAACTTCGTGCGGCCCCTCTTCATGCAGGGCTCGGCCGACATGTCCACCCTGGTGATCTTCTTCGCCATCCTGGGCGGCCTGCACACCTTCGGCATGATCGGCCTTCTCTACGGCCCCCTGCTTTTCGGCCTCGCCCTGGTGCTCCTCTACATCTACGAGATCGAGATGGAGCCTTTCCTCACCCACCAGGACCGCAGCCGCTGACCGGCGGCCAGCCGGCCTGCCCCCATTCCTGCAACAGCTGGAGCCCGCCATGGCACACGTGCTCACCCCGCCCAACCCGGACCCCTTCCTCTTCGACCAGGAGGACCTGCAAGGCCTGGCCGATGACCGGGCCATTGCCCAGGGCTTGCGCTTCTTCAGGGACAATCGGGTGGTGGAGATCGATCAGAGCCAGGAAGGGCTCTGGGCCCTGCTGGAAGACGACGACCACGAGCTGCCGGTGCGCGTCCGGGTCGAGCTGGATGACGGGGGACGTCTGGCCCTTGCCTGTGACTGCAGCCCGGCCGCGGGTGCGGTCTGCCACCATCTGGTCGCCGCCCTGCTCGCCTATGCCGACCAGCGGGCGAGCTCCGATCAGCTGATCTCGGCCGCTGATACCGCCATCCAGGACCGCATCAGGCGCGGCCGGGCAGAGGTGCGGGTGGAGCCCACCAGCGGCGAGCCCTGGCTTGGGGTCTGGCGTGCGACCTCGGTTTCGGCCTTCACCCATTTCCCGCGGCATTACGAGGTGGTTATCCGCTCCCTCCGGCGGCGGGCCAACTTCTGCAACTGCCCGGACTTCGCCACCAACCAGTTGGGCACCTGCAAGCACATCGAGGCGGTGCTGCACCGGATCAGCAAGCACCCGGATTACGACCAGCTCCGGAGTCAGGCCGCCCCCTTCTCCTACGTCTATCTGGCCTGGGACGTGGAGGAGGCGCCGCGGCTGCGCCTGGTCCGCCACGCGGCCCTGGATCAGGAGCTGGCAGGGCTCCTGGACGGGTACTTCGACCCGGCCGGGCTGTTCAGCGGCCGCTTGCCCGAGGACTTCTTCCGCTTCGCCGAGACGGTGGCCGAGCGCAGCGACATCCACGTCGGCGAGGATGCCCATGCCCGGCAGCTGGCGGCGGATGCCGCCCACCGGCTGCGGGCCGGAGATCCGCTCCCGGATCATGGCCAGCCATGGCCGGCTCCCGGGCGTGAAGGCGCGGCTTTATCCGTACCAGATCGAGGGCGCCGCCTTTCTGGCCGGCACCGGCCGGGCGCTGTTGGCCGATGACATGGGGCTGGGCAAGACCCTCCAGGCCATTGCCGCCGCGGTCTGGCTTCAGGAGCACGAGGGCGTGCGGCGGGTGCTCATCGTCAGTCCCGCTTCCCTGAAGCAGCAATGGGCCCGGGAGATCGGCCGCTTCACCGACCTGGAGGTCCAGGTCGTCCAGGGGACGGCTGCGGAGCGGGGCGCCCAGTACCGGCGGCAGGCGACCTTCTTCATCGCCAACTACGAGCTGGTGCTGCGGGACCTGTCGGTCATGAACGAGAGCCTGCGCCCCGACCTCATCATCATGGACGAGGCCCAGCGCATCAAGAACTGGCGGACCAAGATCGCCGCTGCGGTGAAAAGGATCCCCAGCCGGTACGCCTTTGTCCTGTCCGGTACCCCGCTGGAGAACCGGCTGGAGGATCTCTACAGCCTCATGCAGGTGGTGGATCCCCGGGTGCTCGGGCCGTTGTGGCGCTTTCTGGTCGATTTCCACATCACCGACGAGCGGGGCAAGGTCCTGGGCTACCGCAACCTCTCGGTCCTGCGCCAGCGGCTGGCGCCGGTGATGCTGCGCCGCGACCGGCGGCTGGTGCGGGACCAGCTGCCGGAGCGGATCACCAGCCGGCTCGACGTCGCCATGACCGCCAAGCAGCGCGAGCTCCATGACTCGGCCATGAGCGCCGCCGGCACCCTGGCCACTGTCGCCAGGCGGCGGCCCCTGACCCCCACCGAGCAGAATCGGCTGATGGCCGCCTTGCAGCAGGCGCGGATGGCCTGCACCGCCGCCGGGCTGGTGGACAAGGAGGTCGAGGGATCCCCCAAGCTCGACGAGCTGGCCGATCTTCTGGAAGAGCTTTGCCTGCAGTCCGGGCTCAAGGCGGTGGTCTTCTCCCAGTGGGAGGGCATGACCCGGATGGTGGAGGCGCGGCTGGCCCGGCTGGGTCTCGGCTCGGTCCGCCTCCATGGTGGTGTGCCGGTCGCCAGCCGGGGCGCCCTCATGGACCGCTTCCGGGAGGACGACGCCATCTCGGTCTTCATCTCCACCGATGCCGGCGGCGTTGGCCTCAATCTGCAGAACGCCTCGGTGCTCAATCTCGATGTGCCCCGGAACCCTGCGATCCTGGAGCAGCGCAACGCCCGGGTGCACCGGCTCGGCCAGACCAGGACCGTGCAGATCATCACCATGGTGGCCGCGGATTCCTACGAGGAGCGGGTCTGGTCCCTGGTGCAGACCCTCTGGGCATGAAGGGGCTGAGCCGTCTCGGCGCCAGCTCGCCCCTCGCCGCCGCGCCGGTCCTCTTCGATGCCGCCGGAGAGGCCGCCGGCGCCGGCTGCTCGCGGCTGGCGATCCTGGCGCAGGAGAAGCTTGGCGACGTCAGACTCCTGCTGGACCAGCGCCTGACGGCAAGCGCCCTGGAGCTCCTGCTGTCCGCCCTGCTCGCCGCGGCCGCCGACCGGGCCGGGCTCGATCACCCGGTCTCCCCCCAGGAGGCCGGGGTCTGGATCTGCGGCGAGGCCGCGACCTCGGGGATCTTCGATGCCCAGGAGGTCGGGCTTCTCCTGCGCGGGGTGAGCCTGGCCCAGGCTGCCGCGGTGCCGGAGCCCCTGGTCACCGCCCTGGTGGACGAGGTGGCCCGGTTCGTGGCCGCCTGAGCATCGCGGGGAGACGTCGCCGGCACAGGGGAGGCCGCGCCGGGAGCCGGCCGCCCGTCCTGCCTCCTCCTCCGGGCTCCCGTCGAGCCGAGGCCGCAACGGTTGCCGAAACGGGCACACCAGTGAGGATGCCAATGACCACCACCGACGCCCTGGCGCGGCTCCGGGACCAGCTCGACGCCCGGGAGGCCAGCTTCCTGGCCCCGGAGGCAACGCTCAGCAGCCAGGGCCGGCGCCGCCGCCATGAGGGGACCGCCGACCACCGCCAGGCCTTTGCCATCGACACCGACCGCATCCTCCACTCCCTGGCCTACACCCGCTACATCGACAAGACCCAGGTTTTCTCCCTGATGGAGAACGACCACATCACCCACCGGGTGCTCCACGTGCAGCTGGTCTCCAAGATCGGCCGCACCATCGGCCGCCACCTGGGCCTGAACGAGGACCTCATCGAGGCCATCGCCCTGGGCCACGACATCGGCCATCCCCCCTTCGGCCACCAGGGCGAGCAGTATCTGGCCGCCCTCACCCGGAGCCATGGCCTGCCGCCCTTCCAGCACAACCTGGCCAGCATCCAGTTCCTGGAGCGCATCGAGCGCCGGGGCCGGGGCATGAACCTCTGCCTGCAGACCCTGGACGGCATTCTCACCCATGACGGCGAGATCCACGACGATACCCTTTCGCCCATGCCGGACAAGGACTTCGCCGTCTTCGACCAGGAGCTCGCCGCCAAGGCCGTCGACCCCGGTCTCTCCCTGTCGCCCATGACCCTGGAAGGCTGCGTGGTCCGCCTGACCGACACGGTGAGCTACATCGGCCGGGATATCGAGGACGCCATCACCCTGGCCCTGATCCGGCGGGATGACCTGCCCGCTCCCTGCACCAGGGTGCTGGGCGACACCAATGGCAAGATCGTCTACCGGCTGGTCACCGACGTCGTCGCCGGCGGCATCCGCCAGGGCGGCATCGGCTTCTCCGCCGAGGTGGCCGAGGCCTTGCGCAGCCTCAAGGCCTTCAACTACCAGCGCATCTACCTCAATCCGCTCATCAAGAAGGACTTCCACCTCATCGAGGCCGCCTTCCAGGTCCTCTTTGCCCGCAGCCTGGAGGATCTCCTGGCCGAGCGGCGCCGCGCCGCCATCTTCCGGGACCACCTGGACGACCTCGACCCCCTGTACCGGGACAGCCACACCGCCGCGGCCATCGTCCGGGACTTCATCGCCGGCATGACCGATGCCTACTTCCGCAAGCAGGCGGCCGCCCTGGGCTGCCCGCTGCCCGCGGTCCGTTCCGGCCGCCTGCTGCCGGCGTAAGCCGCCCGGGAGTCCGGTCAGGCCCACGGGCAGCCAACCCGCCCCTCCCGATCCAGCCGTTCTCCCCCCGCCTCCGGCGGCCTCCCAAACCTGCCGCCGGCCGATCTGTGCTACGATAGAGAAATGCGCGTCTGTTCTTTGGGATCCCCTGGAGCATGATCGGAGAATCGCCATGCGAAAGCGTCCATGCAGTCCCGCCGTCGTCCTGGTCCTGATCCTGGTCGTGACCTGCCTTGACCTGGCGGGGGGGACGCCGGCCACCGCCGGACCGGACAGCTTTGACAGCAGGGTCTTCCTGGCCAGCTTTGACGAGCTGCCGGTGACCGGCGCTGCCGAGATCCCGGGCGATGGTGGCGACTGGCTGTACACCACCGCCAGCAGCCATCCCGATCCCACCCTGCCCATGACCACCAACGACTGGGCCGGCTGGCGCAGCACGGTGCCCTACCCGGCTCCCCACGATGGCATCGCCGGCTTCTTCTACCAGTACCTCAACACCTACAACAGCGCCCACATGGGCTTTTCGACCTACGGCTTCCTGGAGATCGACGGCGAGCAGGCCGTCCGAGGCCACAGCCTGCGCTTCCGCGTCACCGGCGGCGTCAACAGCACCGGCACGCACGGTGAGCTTGTGACCAGCAAGGAGCACTACCTGGATCTGCTGGCCCAGGGCATCGATCCGGTGGCCCATGGCGTGCGGGTCGGCCACCCCTACCTCTACTTTGCCAACAACAGCCCCGCCAGCGCCCCGGCTCCCTTTCCGGAGGCCCAGGGCGCCAACCGTCTGAGCGTCTACTACCACGCCCCGGCCACCCTGACCAACGGCCCGGGCGGCTCGGGCATGCGGCCCGAGCCCACCGTGAACCTGGGACCGTACAACGGCGATGGCGGCCACTGGTACCACGAGATCTGCAACCAGGGCGGCGGCTGGACCCACGTCCTGGTGGACGGCCACCCCCAGCACAACAACGCCTGGTCGGGCGCCGAAAGCTATCCCTATCCCAGCCGCAGCCTGCGGGACATGGGGGTGGCCTACTTCAACGGCTGGTACCGCTGGTACCTGACCTTCAAGCCGTACGAGGGGATCGGCGACGCGCCGTACGACGTCTGGCTCGACGAGGTCGCGTTCCGCCACGATCCCGAGCCCCAGAACAACGAAACCATCGCCACCCCGGCGGTCACCTGGCTGCCGGCCAGCCGCTCCTTCGAGATCGGCTTCATGGACAAGTACAAGAACAACCCGTACAGCTACTCGACCTACGAGCTGCGGTACGCCTTCGCACCGATCACCAACGCCACCTGGGACCACGCCACCCCGGCCCACATCCTGGCGGATGAGCGCTTCGCCATCGCCGAGCGCACCGACGGCCGGTTTGCCAAGCACTGGCCCTACTACCAGTCGGTGTGGGCACCCTTCACCCTCGCCTCCTTCGCTGACCTCGACCGGCTGACCGCCGGCACCGTGATCCACTTCGCCGTCAAGGACATCTCCCAGATAGGCGGCGACAGCCCGCAGCCGATCACCGACACCGGTATCGGCCGCTGGTCCGTCGGTGGTCGCGACTACGCCGGGCATGGCGACCTCTTCGACTACGCGGGTGATCAGCCGGCTCTGCCCCTGATCAAGCGCATCGATTTCCAGCTCCCCGGGGAGCCGGCGCCGGTGAGCCCTTGGCCGCCCGCCGGCCTCAGCGCCCGAGCGGTCTCCCCCACCCGGGTGGTCCTGGCCTGGACGGATAACGCCGACAACGAGATGGGGTTCCTGGTGGAAACGAAAAAGGGCGGCTGCGCGGCCGCGCAGCCCTGGCGCCGCATCGCGGTCAAGGAGACGGATGCGGCCTTCCACCTCCAAACCGGTCTGCCGCCGGGCACTGCCTTCGCCTACCGCGTCCGGACGTTCAACCAGGCGGGCGGCTCCGCCCCTTCCAACTGTGCCTCCACCGTGACCGGCCGGGAGGGCACGCCGGCCACCCCGCGAGGCCTCGAGGCCTGGTCCGCATCAACGACCACCGTGCAGATCGCCTGGACCGACAGCTCGGCGGATGAGACCGGCTTCCAGCTGTTCCGCAAGGCCGGCGCCGGCCCCTGGACCATCCTCCGCACCCTGGCGGCCAACGCCACCCGGCACCGGGACACCACGGCCCTGGGCAACCACGCAGGCACCAGCTACGCCTATCAGGTGCAGGCCTGCAACAGCGCCGGCTGTTCGCCGGCCACCGCCGCGGCGGTGGTGCCCTTCGCCCCCACGGGCCTCACCGCCACGGCGCAAGCCGGGCAGGTAACCCTGACCTGGACCCCGCCGGCCGATGAAGAGGACGGTTTTCAGGTCTTCCGCAAGGATGGCGGCTGTCGTGGACCAGGCTGGAGCCTTGCGGCCAGCGCCAGCCCCGATGCCGAGACAGCCAGCGACACCCAGGTCACCGGTGACGTCACCTACTCGTACATCGTGCGGGCCTGGACCGGCTCACCGCCGCCGGCAGCCTGGGGCTACTCGCTGGTCACCAACTGCGCCAGTGTCACGGTGGTACCGTGAGCGGGCGGTCGCAGGTGGATCGGCGCCATTGCATCGTATGACATACATTTTTCGCTTGGATGGCTCTCATGCATCCTATAGCATGCTGCCATGCTCTTCCAAATCGGGAAACAAGTCCGGCTGGCGCGCAAGGCGCGACAGCTCACCCAGGCCGAGGTCGCCGCTGCCCTGGGGATGAGCCGCACAACCATCGGCCAGATCGAGAACGGCACGGTGCCCGAGGTGGGCGTGCGCAAGCTGATCCGCTTGCTGGAGCTCCTGGAGCTGGAGCTGCGGGTCCGGCCCGCCGGCCAGCCGCCGACACTGGATGAGCTGCGTGCGGAGGAGGGCCGGTAGGTGGACGCCGTCCGATCCCTCGCGGTCTGGGGTGGGGGAGCCCGAGCGGGGCTGCTGGCGCGGGAAAAGCCGTACGAGTATGTCTTTGCCTATGCGCCCGGCGCACCGGCAGAAAGCCGGGTCTCCCTCACCATGCCGGTGCGCCTCGAGAGCTGGCTGAGCCGCGACCTGCACCCGATCTTTCAGATGAACCTCCCCGAAGGCGCGCTCCTGGAGGCGATACGCCGTGCGATCGCCAAGGTGGTGGGCGAAGACGACCTGGCCATCCTCCGGGTGACCGGCGGAAACCAGGTGGGGAGAAACCGCTTCGCTCTCCCCGAGGAGGGCGTGCCCAGGATCGTGGAGACCCCGGAGTCGCTGGAGGATCTCCTGACCTACCCCGACGCCCGGGAGCTCTTCCGCGAGCTGGTGGAGCGCTACGCCCTCCGCTCGGGGGTCTCCGGCGTCCAGCCCAAGGTGCTGCTTGAGGCTGCCAGCCGAGGCACCCTGGCCGCTGCCGGCTACATCGTGAAAGCGGAGGGCGCGGACTTTCCGCACCTGGCCGCCAACGAGTTCCTGTGCATGACGGCAGCGCGGCGGGCCGGATTGCCCGTGCCCGAGCTCTTCCTCTCGGAAAGCGGCGGCCTCTTCGTGATGCGGCGCTTCGACCTCGACCCGGACGGCGCCCCCCTCGGCTTCGAGGACCTGTGCAGCCTGCAGGCGCTGGGAACGGCCCAGAAGTACACGGGAAGCTACGAACGGGTCGCCCGCACCCTTGGCGACTTCGTCTCCGGCGAGCACCTGCCGGCGGCCCGGGCGCAGTTTTTCGCCACCCTGGTCCTGTCGGTACTGGTCAGAAACGGCGATGCCCACCTGAAGAACTTCGGCGTGCTCTACCCCTTCCCCGGGGCACCGGTTCGGCTGGCGCCGGTGTACGACGTCGTCACCACGGCGGCGTACCTCCGAAACGACGTGCCGGCTCTGACGCTGGAGGGGAGCAAGAAGTGGTGGCCCCGCCGGGTGCTGGAGCGGTTTGCCCGGGCGCACCTCTTCTTGCCGGTGGGAACGATTCGAGAGATCTTCGCGCGCACCGCCGAGGCGGTGGCCGACACCCGGGGACTCGTGCGCGAGCGCATCGCGCAGCACCCCGGCTTCCACGAAGTCGGGGTGGCGATGCTGTCAGCCTGGGAGGCCGGCTTGGCGGATCTCGCCCGATGAGCGCGAGGCGGGGGCATGCGAGCCTCGCCATGCGCGGGGCGGACCCCGCATGGGTGCATTGCCGGAGGCCCCGGCTCCCCCGGGCCCGGTGCGCTGCCGCGGGCTTCACCTCCCGCCGGCGGATCCGGCCGACCCTTCACCCCGCTCCCAGCACTGCCTCTGCATCCTGCAGCTCCTGGTCCCGGCGGTGGTAACCGCACTGGTCGACGAGGACCCGGGCCGCGGCCAGGTCCTGGCCGGCCTGGGCCAGGTCGGTACGGAAGAACAGCCGGGCACGGTGGAGATGGATATCCGCCAGGTGCAGCCGCATCGGCCCCCGCTCGGCAATCTCCCAGGCCTCGTCCAGATCGGCCCGGGCGCCGGCAGCGTCACCGGCGCCGGCGCGCAGCCAGGCCCGGCTGAGGAGGCCGCGGGGGATATGATGCTGGGTGCCGGCACGGCGAAGGCTCTGCACGGCGTCCGCAAGCCGGTCCCGGGCAGCCCGGCCGGCCTCCGCCGCTTCTGCCGGAGTCGGAGCCAGCAGGCTGCGGTACAGGTTGGCCCGGCCCAGGATCAGATGATTGAAAGCCGTGTCGAGCAGGGTATCGTCGGGGGCCCGCCGGTCGAGCATCTGCTGCCCGCGGCTCGCGATCTGCTGGAGGACTTCCCGGTGCTCCGCAGCGCTCCCGCCTGCGTCCTGCGTGGCAGCCGCCGCGGAGTCGGACCTGCCCAGGAGCCGCCGCCAGGCGGCGCGCTCACCTTCAGCCAGGAGCAGGTCACAGTATCGGAAGCCCCGCAGGGAACGGAGCAGCGGATAGGCGGGCTGCTTGGCGGCCTGGAGATCCTCCGCCTCGCGGAAAAGCGCCAGGGCCGCCGCAGGGTGGCCGGCCTGATGGAGGGCATCGGCCAGGGTGGTCCGGCGGGAGGCGCTTTCAGAGGGATCGTCGTTGCAGTCGGCGAAATCAACGGACTTCTCGGCATCCCGCAGCGCCGCGGCCACCTCCCCCAGGGCCAGCTCCAGCTCACTGAGATTGCTTGCCCCCCGGGCTGCGTTGTGCCAGTCCTTCAGCTCCACCCCTCTCCGGAGTCCGCCGCGCATCGGCTCAAGGGCCTCAGCCAGGCGGCCCAGAGCGCGGAGGCGAAACGCCGCCTCGTTCAGAAGCCATGCCTGATGTCTGGGCGAAAGCCCAGGCAGGGTCCGTCCCCAGGGCTGGTCAAAAAAGCAGGCCACGGCACCCAGATCCGCGCCAAAGGCGCCGAGCTGCTTGATGCTGAAGAACTCCCCCCGCCGGAGAATCCGGCTCCGGTAGACCTCGTTGCACGCCTCCTCAGCCAGCCCGGCCCGGCAGCCATGGGCTACGGCCTGGTAGAGGGGCTGCAAGCCGTCCAGGGTCTCCGGCTGCGGGGCGGTGCTGGCTTTCAGATGCTCGTAGAGGCGGCGGTGAGCCTCCCGCCAGCCATCGGGATTCTTCTCCTGGAGCCGCTTGGCGAAGTACTCCCGGACCAGCGGATGGGTATCGAGGCTCAGTCCCCCTGGACCATCTCCTTCCCGTGTGGCGGCGGCGATCAGGCCGCAGTCGACCCGAAGCTCAGTGACCGTGCAGTTCCAGTCCTCCTCATCGATACCGACCAGGGGATCGGTAAGGCCGGGGATGGCCGGCGGACAGAGCAGGGCCGCCAGACAGGAAGGATCTGCCGGCCGGTCGAAGAGACCCAGGAGACGAAGCAGCGCCAGCTGGCGTGCACCCGCCTCGCCGCCCTGGGCAAGCCATTTCTCGTACGCGGCCATGGCCTCGAAGGCACAGCCGCCCTGGATCTGCGGGTTCGCCCGCCCCAGGCGCACCCGATCCCGACGGCGTACGTCGCCGCCATGCGCCTTGGCAAGATAGCTGCCCACCAGACGCAGGGTGAGGGCATGGCCTGCGGTATCGTCTACCAGCCGGACAAGCTCCGCGGCACAGCCGTGCACCCCCAAGCTCGCAAGAAAAGCCACCCCCGCCGCGACAGACATCCTCTCCAGCCTAAGAACCGGCGCGGTCGTGGCGCGGTAGGGCTCGAGATCCGCCACACCCTCCCTGGTGGTCAGAAGGCACAGCCCCCGGTTCTGCCTGGCCAGACTGGGGATCAGGACCTCCAGCACCGGATCCTTGAGCTTTCCCCCTTGCGCGCCTGGCGGGTGCTGGAGGGGCTCCAGGCCATCGAGCACCAACAGGCTGGGGCGCTCGGCCACCAGCCGGGCAAGTCGCGCCCCCTTGTCCCATGGCGAGGCGGCACTGCGGGCCAGACCCGGGTCGCCGAAGAAATCCAGGGCCGCCGCCGTGAAGGTGTCCGCCGATGCCTCACCCTGTTCCTGGGGAGCCGGCCGGCAAAACGTCCAATCGAAGACCCGCTCGAAGCCCGGCCAGCCGGCAGCAGCGCGCCGGTTCATCCATTCCACGACCAGGGCGGTCTTCCCGGCCCCACCCCAGGCCACCAGGGAGAGGACATGGATGGCCGGGTCCTCCCAGGCCCGGTCCAGGAAGGCCAGCTCCTCATCCCGGCCGAACAGCCGCTCGGCGCCTTGGCGCAGGCGGGGAGGGGCGACCAGGCACTCGTGGGCAAGCTCCACGGCCGGCTTCGAGGCCTTGTGCGGCGGGAGATAGCGGTCCACCAGCTCGTCCACATCCCGCTCAAAGGCATCGTGGCGGACACAGCAGACCTGCAGATCCAGGACTCCCTGCATGCATTCCGGGCAGTGCTGCCGCAGCTCGCCCAGATCCACGGACTCCTCCCGCACCGGCACAATGTTCCGGCAGGAGGCCAAGGCGAGCGCGAGCTCCCGCCGCAGCCAGTCGGCCTCGTCGGCGCACCGATCCAGGGCGCCGGGGGTCAGGATCAGCAGGAAGTGGGCGCGGCCCCGGATCTCCGGCTCAATCTGGGCCTGCCAACGGCCGGCATCCATGTCGTCCACATCCAGGAAGGCGTCGTAGCCCCGGTGCTTCAGCTCCTGCTTGAGCGCCCGGGCGAAGGGCTTGCCAGAGGCGTCCCGGCGGTAGCTGATGAAGACGGTTTTGGCGCTCATGGTCTTTGACTCCCAGGGCATCCGGACGGGGCAGAAGGGGCCGGCATGTGCCTCTTTTGGCATGGCAAGTCCGAAAGAACCGGAGTTACCATGCTGATTTTGCATGCTCTGAATGGCCGCGGGCCAGCCCAGGAGACCGGTCATGAGTGAGAATCCCCGGCTACCCGGAGAGAGTGGCCGGGGGCCCGTTCCCGGATGGACCGGGTGCCCCGCCTTGCCCAGAGGGCTCCCGACGGGTCCTCGCGTGGGGGCCTGCTGTTCCAGCATCTGGTTGCAGTGGCGGCCAGTTTAAGGCGTCAACTGGCGGCGGACGCAAAAGCCTCCGCTCGGCAATGGATCCCCAGGGTAAGATCGAGAACGGTCTTCAGCTCCCCGAGGTGAGCCAGGAAGACCCGGGAGACCTCGCCGGCCGGCAGGCGGGCGGCATACTCTGCCAACTGCTCTTCCAGCCAACTGGCCCACTGCCGGTCATCCTCGAAGGCGGCCCCGGCCATGATGAGAATCCGTAGCCCGGCGATGGCGCCGGCTGCGGTCCTCATCTCCGGCGCCCACAGAACGATCTTGGCGCCGAGCAGACGAGCGAGATCGATATCCGGGTGAGCGGCAGAAATGGCACAGGCATAGGCAAGCAGGGATACGAGCTTCTTGCGAGCCTCCTTGTCTTCTGGGAAACGCAGTCCCTCGCTCACGAAACGGATCCTTGCAAGGACCTCTTCGCCCAGATCGAAGAGCTGTGCCCCGTGGGCCCACCCGGGAAAGAATACTCCGAGCGGGTCTTCGCCCAGCTCGGCCGCGAACGCGGAGGCGTCGTCCGCGGACACGAGGCGTCCCCCCATCTGTCTTGGACGCAGGTGGCCGTCAAGAGGGCCCGGCATGAAACAGAATGGCCGCGCACCTGCGGTCAGGACTTGGTCAATCTCCCCGGTCATCGGCATCCGATCCCCGTGGTGGGTTCGAAGCATTGTCAGACGCCCGACGATCTCATGACGCAAGGACAACCGCGTCATACCTGCAGCCCAAAGCATCGGCTCGCGGCGCAGGTCGAGGAGCTGTGCATACTGTCCGGCAGGCCTCATGCATGAGTCCGCCCAGTCGCGAAACGTGTCCAACTTGACCACATAGTCCAATGTCACCCGCGCAAGAAATCCCGCATGCATCCAGGCACAGAGGCGCTTCCAGAACGGCGGTCGCCGCGTCGCCCAGTCCTCTCGTGTGTTGAGATGGTTAAGAGTGAGCTCCGCGAGCAACGGCAAGAACTCATAAGTGTCGATGCCATCCGGCCGGGGGAAAGTATCTTGAAGCAGCCGGGCTGTTGCATTCCGGGCGAGGTCGCGGAAGCGCTTGTCGTGATGCCGATAGAGGGCGACGTCCAGAGCGCCAAGAAGCGAGAAAGGGTCATCGGTGGGACTGCAGAGGGTCAGGGCGTCCCACAGAAGGTCATCGGGAACGTCCTCGACCCATTGCCCAGGACACTGATCATTTCGAAGAGCGCCCAGCAGGCAAATCTCCAGACCGCGCGCGAGATCGCGGCGGAGGAGCTTTCTGCGGTACAGCGGCAGATCCACCCGCAGGTAATCTTCGGGAGGTGTGGCGTCCGGAGCAGGGCCGCAGAGCTTCTCGTAGTATGCCAGGCGATCCGGAATCAGTGCTGGGCGACCGGTCTTCCCGGTCCGGAAGGCCTCGGCAATGCGTCGATGAATCGCCTCCACCCCGCCCGCAAGCTCTCCCACGAGCGCCGCTGCATCATGGTCGGCAAGCTCGCGAGCAGCAGCAGCCGTCCGAAGGGTGGCGAGGTCGACTGTTGGCCCCACCGCATCCTGCACGTTGTCAACTGCGGCCAGCCGCTTGCTGGAGTCAGGGGAGAACACTGCCAAGTAGGGAAGGCGGACCCAATCGGGATGCTCGGCACGTTCTGGGATGTCCCTCAGGATGACCTCACCGTCTTCCAGCACCATGCGAAGGTTTCGCCCATGCCGGTCGACCAGCCGGCGTTCGCGTCTATCTGCCCAGGTCTCCCGGGCTGTCTGGAAAAGAGCTCCCTGGTCGATGGGACAGCCGGCGATCGTAACAACCGCCCCACCGGGTGGCCCGAACTGGCCCCAGAACGTATCGTCGTCCAGCACGCGGGTGCGAATGGGGTTGGGAAGACGATGGCAAAGGAGCTCAGCCGTTTCCTTCTGTTGTCTGTCTTGCGATCTCATCGCTCAGTCTCTCGATCCAGTTCTCGGTTTGTCTCACCGTTGGCTCCAGCAGTCCCGAATTCGCCGGGAGGAGGGGCTCGAGCACAACGGCCTCCACCCATTGCTTGGCGGCGGTGTGACGTTCCCCCTCAAGGGCTGCCGAAAGGTGCAGCAGTCGCTTGATGTGCACAGCCAACGCCTCCGGCAGGGGCAGGAGCCCCTCCTGCCCCTGAGCTGTGTGCGCCCAGTCCAGGGGGGAGGGGGCGAGGTTGCGCCACACCCAGTCGCAGAGCTGGACGGCATGATCCACCGGGACTGACTGGTCACGCCAGAGCCGCCAGATGACCGCGAGACAAACGATACGAAGCCCATCGAGGAAACAGGTCTCCGCCGGCTGCTGCAGGGCGGCCAGACTCCGCACCCGCATGAGGGATTGGCGTATCACCCTCATCTCGACGGTCTCCACCAGCACACCCTCATCGTTGAACCGCGCCTTCCGCAGGCGAGCCTCAAGCTCGTCCGGCTCCACCGGCACCAGGAAGAACCCGCCGGTGCGCAGGCGGTGGAGCTTCTCCCAGCGCTGCTTCCGGGTGATGATCTTCCGGTCTTCCAGATGCGCAAGAAGGTCCAGGGTGCACAGAATGGGCAAGTTCTGGCCCTGCTCACTGACAACGAACGGATACTTGTTCAGGAAGCGGTCGTCGAAGAACACCACATCGCAAGCGGCCTGGTCCGCCCGCAGCCATGCCAACGCCGAATCCTGGGCGACCTGTTCTTGACGCTGGCCAGCCTCTTCCCCCAGCCTGTAAGGCAGGAAGACGGCCTTGCCTTCCTCGATCGCATTCCGCAACAGCACCCGGATCTTGTCCAACAACTTGACCGTCTCCTGCCCTTTGTGGCCTGCGGCGATCAGCTCACGCTGGCGCTCCTGGGTTGAGGGATGGACCCGGATTTCCAGCCCGCAGCTGCAGACCTCTTCCAGCACGCCGGCTGCCTGCAAATAGGTGAGGCTGAGCTCATCCAGGTAGATCGGACCATCCCACCTGATGTCGGGGGCGACGCTGTGCCATATGCCCCGTTGGCGGAAAGAGCGCTCGGCCGTTTGTATCGTGTCGGCGGCCAGGTGGCCATTCTCCGCCAGCCCGCTGAGAAGAGCCGCGGTGGAAGCGACCAGCGCTGCGTACTCGCCCAGGTCGGCGCACTCGCCGGAGAAGGTGGCCAACTTCTCGACCGGCAGTGTATTACCGCCGACCTGAAACCCCGCAGGTTTTGCCGGTGAGAAAGTCGGCAGCCTTGGGCGGCTGAAAAGGCCGCAGGTTCTTCTTCCCGCCCTTCCGTCCTTACCTTCCCTGGTTTTTCTTCCC
>JBFMBH010000029.1:19907-36216 GCA_040755095.1 Thermodesulfobacteriota bacterium | reverse complement strand
GCCGCCGGTCCTGGCCCCGGCCGGCCGGCCGCACCGCCAGCCCAGGAGGCGCGGGAGGAGCGGCCCGGCGCCGCCCCCGGCCGCAAGGGCAAGCGTCTGGTCCAGATCCAGGCCGACGGCGGCGACCAGCGGGCCAAGAAGGGGGCTTTGGGCCGCCGGCTGTCCGGGGAGGATGTGGGGCTGGACGAGGTGGTGGAGATCGCCGGCCATTTCCCGGTGGCCGGCCTGAAGATGCGGCGCCAGCGCCGGATGACGGCTGGCGGCAAGAAGAAGAAGGCCCAGCTGCCGGCGGCGGAGATCGCCCCGCCCAAGGCCATCAAGCGCCGGATCAAGGTTCCGGAGACCATCTCGGTGGGCGATCTGGCCCGCCGTATGGGTATCAAGGCCAGCGAGCTCATCGCCAAGCTCCTGGAGATGGGGGTGTTCGCCACGGTCAACCAGGCCCTGGATGTGGACACCGCCACCATCGTGGCCGCCGATTTCGGCTATGAGGTGGAGAAGGGCTATTTCGAGGAGGAGACGGTTCTGGGGCCCGAGGCCGAGGAGGGCGGGGGCGAAGTGCTGCCCCGGCCGCCGGTGGTGACGGTGATGGGCCATGTCGACCACGGCAAGACCTCGATCCTGGACGCCATCCGCAAGACCGACGTCGCGGCCGGCGAGGCTGGCGGCATCACCCAGCACATCGGCGCCCATTATGTGCGCTCATCCGCCGGTGATGTGGTCTTCCTGGACACCCCGGGCCACGCCGCCTTCACCGCCATGCGCGCCCGAGGCGCTCAGGTCACCGACGTGGTGGTCCTGGTGGTGGCGGCGGATGACGGGGTGATGGACCAGACCCGGGAGGCCATCAACCATGCCCAGGCGGCCAAGGTGCCCATCGTGGTCGCGGTCAACAAGATCGACAAGCCCAACGCCGATCCCATGCGGGTGAAAAGGGAGCTGTCCGACCTTGGGCTCATGCCCGAGGAATGGGGTGGCAGCGCCATCTACTGCGAGTGCTCGGCCAAGAAGAACGTCGGCATCAACGAGCTGGTGGAGAACATCCTCTTGCAGGCCGAGGTCCTGGACCTGAAGGCCGATCCCACCCGGCGGGCCCGGGGCCACGTCCTGGAGGCCAAGCTGGACAAGGGCCGGGGGGCGGTCGCCACCGTGCTTGTCCAGCAGGGCACCTTGAGGCCGGGGGACGCTTTTGTCTGCGGCACGGTCTTCGGCAAGGTCCGGTCGCTGTTCAGCGACAAGGGTGAGGCCCTGGCCGAGGCTGGCCCCAGCATGCCGGTGGAGGTGCAGGGCTTTTCCGGCGTCGCCCAGGCCGGCGACGAGTTCATTGTCCTGGCCGACGAGAAGACCGCCAAGCAGGTGGGCCTGCACCGCCAGATGAAGGCCCGGGAGACGGAGCTGGCCGCCACCAACAAGATCTCCCTGGATAAGCTCTTCGAGCGGATGAGCCAGGGGGAGGTGAAAGAGCTTCTGGTTATCCTGCGGGCCGACGTCCAGGGCACCCTGGAGGCCTTCGGCGAGGCGATTCAGAAGCTGTCCACCGATGCCATCAAGGTGCGGGTCCTGCACGGCGGCACGGGTGCCATCACCGACACCGACATCATGCTGGCTTCCGCCTCCAATGCGGTCATCATCGGCTTCAACGTTCGGCCCTCCAGCAAGGTCATGGAGCTGGCCCAGCGGGAAAGTGTCGACATCCGCTTCTACGACGTCATCTACCACGCCATCGAGGATATCAGGAAGGCCATGGTGGGCATGCTGGAGCCCACCTACGTCGAGAAGGTGGTGGGCGGTGCCGAGGTCCGGCAGACCTTCAACGTCCCCAAGGTGGGCACCATCGCCGGCTGCTACGTCACCAGCGGCAAGGTGGAGCGCAGCAACCGGGTGCGCCTGGTCCGGGATGGGGTGGTGGTCTACACCGGCCGCCTGGCCTCCCTGAAGCGCTTCAAGGACGATGTCCGGGAGGTTGCCACCGGCTACGAGTGCGGCGTCCACCTGGAGAGCTACAACGACATCAAGGTCGGGGATGTCCTGGAGCTCTTCGTCCTCGACGAAGTGGCGGCCCAGCTGTAGGACGGCATCATGGCCCCCAAGGTGCAGCGCCAGAGCGCCTGGTTCGGGGCGCGGCCGGCCACCGGCCGGCGGGCCGAGCGGGTGGCGGAGCGGATCATGGCGGTCCTGTCCGAAGCCCTGCTCCGGCGGGTCAATGACCCCCGCCTGGAAGGCCTGACCATCACCGGCGTTCAGGTCACCGGCGACCTCAGAAGGGCCAAGGTCTTCTACAGCTGTCTGGCCGGGCCGGAGGGGCTGCCCAAGGTGGCAGCCGGTTTGGCCTCGGCGGCGCGGTTTCTGCGAGCGCAGGTGGCGGGCGATCTCAACCTGCGCTACGCGCCGGAGCTGGATTTCCGGCCGGACGACACCGCCTTCCGGGCCCAGGCCCTGGAGCGCTTGATGGAGGAGCTGGCGGCCGATGACGAGCCCGATACCCCCCGCGATCCTTGACACCCTCCGCCGTGCTGACCGCGTGCTTCTGGCCTGCCACGTCAACCCGGACGGTGACGCCCTGGGCTCTCTTCTGGCCCTGCGCCGGGCCCTGAGCGATCTGGGCAAGACGGTGGTCTCCTACGTGGAGGGGCCGGTGCCGCAGCACTACGGCTTTCTGCCCGGGATCGGGGAGGTGGCCACCGAGCTGCCGGCCCTGGACGGCTTTTCGGCCGCCATGGCCCTGGATTGCGGGGATGAGCTTCGCCTGGGCCGCCAGCACCAGACGCTTCTGACGGTGCACCCCTTTCTGGTGGTGGACCACCATCTGGAGCACCGGTCGTTCGGGGATTTCTCCTGGGTGGACGCCAGCCGCTCCTCCACCGGCGAGATGATCTACGAGCTGATCCTGGCCCTGGGGGCGCCGCTGGCCAAGGAGAGCGCCTTCTGTCTCTATGCGGCCATCGCCTCGGATACCGGCTCCTTCCGCTACCCGTCCACCACAGCCCAGGCCTTCCGGATCGCCCAGGATCTGATGTTGGCCGGGGTAGAGCCGGCGGTGGTGTCGGGCGAGCTGTTCGACAACTACACCGTGAGCCGCCTCAAGCTGCTGCAGCTGGTGCTGGCCACCCTGGAGCTGGCGGCGGACCAGCGGATCGCGATCATTGAGGCCACCCCGGAGATGTTCGCCGCCACCGGCACCACGCCAGCGGACACCGAGCATTTCATCAGCTTTCCCCGCGCCCTGGCCTCGGTACAGGTGGCGGTCTTCATCCGCCAGAGCGAGGAAGGGGTGGTGTCGGTGAGCTTGCGCTCCAAGGGCGAGCTGGATGTGGCCCGCGTGGCAGCGGGCCTGGGCGGTGGCGGCCATCGCAACGCGGCCGGCGTCCGCATCCGCAACCAGACCCTGGCCCAGGTGCGCAGGACCCTGGTGGCCCAGCTCACCGAGCTGGTGGCCCGATGAGCTGTCCGGCGCCCCTGCCTGCGGCCGAAACGGCCTGCCGGGGGATCGTGCTGGTGGACAAGCCGGTGGGGCCCAGCTCCTTCCGGATGGTGCAGCTGGTCCGGCGGGCCTTGGGTGTGCGCAAGGTGGGCCATGCCGGCACCCTGGACCCCTTCGCTTCCGGCCTGCTGGTGGTCGCGGTGGGGCGGGAAGCCACCCGGCTGATGCCCCGGCTGATGGCAGGCGACAAGGAGTACCTGGCCCGGGTGCGCCTGGGGCAGGAGACTGACACCGGCGACCACACCGGTCGGGTGCTGGCCGAGCTGCCGGTGCCGGTTCTGGAGCGGCCGGCGGTCATGGCGATATTGGCCGGCTTTCTTGGCCCCGGCCTCCAGGAGCCGCCGAGCTTTTCGGCCCTCAAGCACCAGGGCCGGCCGCTGTATGCCTATGCCCGCCAGGGGCAGACCGTGCCCAAGGAGCCCCGGCCGGTGGTCATCCATGAGCTGGAGCTTGTGGCCATGGCGGATGTTGAGCTGGAGCTTTCGGTCCGCTGCAGCAAGGGCACCTACATTCGGACCCTGGCCCGGGACCTGGGCCGGGCCCTGGGCTGCGGCGGCCACCTGACCGCCCTCCGCCGGCTGGCCAGCGGCCCGTTTCGGGTGGCGGCGGCGGTGGACGGCCGGGCGCTCATGGCCCCGGAGGCGCCGGCGGTGCTGCGGGTGTCCTGCCTGCCCATCGAGCAGGTGCTGCAGAGGCTGGACGAAGATGCATAACGACGGGCCCACCGTCAAGACGGCCCCGCCGGCTCGGGCTGCCCGGTGCTGGGGGGTATCCGATGGGCGCATCGCCCATCCGTTTTCAGCGAGAAAGGAGGTAGACCGTGGCACTGCAGACTGAACAGAAGACCGACATCATCACCAGGTTCCGGACCCACGACAAGGACACCGGCTCGCCGGAGGTGCAGATCGCTCTCCTCAGTGAGCGCATCAACTATCTGACCGAGCATTTCAAGGTGCACGCCAAGGATCACAACTCCCGGCGTGGCCTGCTGAAGCTGGTCGGCCAGCGCCGCCGGCTCCTCAACTACCTGAAGAGCACCGACATCGATCGCTACCGGGAGATCATCGCCCGCCTGGGTATCCGCAAGTAGCGGGAAGGAGTTGTCATGTACAAGCGAGTGGAGGCCACCATCGGTGGCCGCCAGTACGTCGTCGAAACCGGCAAGCTGGCCCGGCAGGCCAATGGCGCGGTGGTGGTCACCTACGGCGAGACCGTGGTGCTGGTGTCGGCGGTGGCTGCGACCGAGCCCCGGGAGAGCGTCGACTTTCTCCCCTTGACCGTGGAGTATCAGGAGCGCCTCTACGCAGTGGGCCGCATCCCGGGCAGCTTCTTCCGCCGGGAGATCGGCCGGCCTTCCGAGAAGGAGACCCTGTCCGCCCGCCAGATCGACCGGCCCTTGCGGCCCCTCTTTCCCGCCGGCTGGACCACCGAGACCCAGGTGATCGCCACGGTCCTGTCCGCCGACCAGCAGAACGATCCGGACACCCTGGCGGTGACCGGCGCCTCGGCAGCCCTCACCGTCTCCGACATCCATTTCGCCGGGCCGGTGGCCGCGGTGCGGGTCGGCTACATCGCCGGCGAGTACGTGGTGAACCCCACCCAGTCGGAGCTGCAGGCCTCCAGCCTCAACCTGGTGGTCGCCGGCTCCCGGGAGGCGGTGGTCATGGTGGAGGGCGGTGCCGGCAGCGTGCCGGAGGAGGTGGTCCAGGAGGCGATCTTCTTCGCCCACCGGGAGATGCAGCCGCTCATTGCCATCCAGGAGGAGCTGCGGGCCGCGGTGGGCCGGCCGAAGCGTCCCTTCAGCCCCCCGGCGGTGGACGCGGCGCTGGTGGAGCGGGTGCAGGCCATGGCCCGGGAGGAGCTGGCCCAGGCCTTGACCACGCCCGAGAAGATGCAGCGCTACGCCCGGATCCACGAGCTCAAGGCCCGGATCATCCGGGAGCTGGGCGAGGAGGCAGCCGGCCGGGAGGGTCAGGTGAAGGCCGCGGTGCAGGACCTGCAAAAGAGGCTCATGCGGGAGCGGATCTTCGGCCAGCGCACCCGCATCGATGGCCGGCGCTTCGACGAGGTGCGGCCAATCAGCTGCGAGGTGGGGGTCCTGCCCCGCACCCACGGCTCGGCCCTCTTCACCCGGGGCGAGACCCAGACCATCGTCACCACCACCCTGGGCTCCTCCGAGGACGAGCAGAAGATCGAGTCCCTCTACGGCGAGTCGGCCAAGCCCTTCATGCTGCACTACAACTTCCCGCCTTACTGCGTGGGGGAGGTGCGACCCCTGCGCGGTCCCAGCCGCCGGGATATCGGCCACGGCGCCCTGGCCGAGCGCAGCCTCCGGGCGGTGCTCCCCAAGGCCGACAGCTTCCCGTACACCATCCGGGTGGTGTCGGAGGTCCTGGAGTCCAACGGCTCCTCCTCCATGGCCACCGCCTGTGGCGGCAGCCTGGCCCTCATGGACGCCGGCGTGCCGGTCAAGGGGGCCGTGGCGGGCATCGCCATGGGACTGATCAAGGGTGACGACGAGATCGTCATCCTGTCCGACATCATCGGCGACGAGGATCACCTGGGGGATATGGACTTCAAGGTGGTGGGCACCGAGACCGGGATCACCGCCCTGCAGATGGATATCAAGATCACCGGCGTCACCGAAGCGATCATGACCGCCGCCTTTGCCCAGGCCCGGGCCGGCCGGCTGCACATCCTGGGCAAGATGGGCACCGCCATCGCCAGCCCCCGCCAGGAGCTGTCCATCTACGCCCCGAAGATCACCACCATGGAGATCAACCCGGACAAGATCCGCGACCTCATCGGCCCAGGGGGCAAGATGATCCGGGGCCTCACCGCCGAGTTCGGGGTCAAGATCGAGGTGGAGGATTCCGGTCAGGTGCGGATCTTCGCCCCCAACGGCGACCTTGCCGCCAAGGTGGTGGCCCGGGTGCGGGAGATCACCCAGGAGGTGGAGGTGGGCCGCATCTACCGGGGCATCGTCAAGAAGGTGGTGGAGTTCGGCGCCTTCGTGGAGGTGCTGCCGGGAACCGACGGCCTGGTGCACATCTCCCAGCTGGAGGACCGGCGGGTGCAAACCGTCTCCGAGGTCCTGAAGGAGGGGGACGAGGTGATGGTCAAGGTCCTGGAGGTGGACCGCCAGGGCAAGATCCGCCTCAGCCGCAAGGCGGCCATGGCGGAGCTCAAGGCCGGCCAGGCGGGCTGAGCACCATCTTTGGCCCGGCATGGACACCAGGACCGTTCTCGGCAACGGGGTGCGCATCGTCTCCGAGCGGCTGGCGCACAGCCACTCGGCGGCGGTGGGCCTGTGGGTGGACGTCGGCTCCCGGGATGAGCACGACCTCAACAACGGCTGTGCCCATTTCGTGGAGCACATGCTGTTCAAAGGCACCCGACGCCGCAGCGCCGCCCAGATCGCCACCGAGCTGGACAACCTGGGTGGGGTCTCCGACGCCTTCACCACCCGGGAGAACACCTGCTTCTACGCCAAGGTCCTGGACACCCACCTGGAGCGTCTCCTGGACCTGCTCCTGGACATGTTCGGCCACTCCCTGTTCACCCCCGAGGAGGTGGAGCGGGAGCGGCAGGTGGTCCTCCAGGAGATCGCCCTGGTGGAGGACACCCCGGACGACTCCATCCACGATCTGTTCAACGCCCGCTTCTTCCCCCACCACCCCCTGGGCAACCCGGTGCTGGGCTCCCGGGAGGTGGTGGCCAGCCTGGACGCCAAGAAGGTCCTGGACTATGTGGCCCGCTCGTACACCCCGGAGCGGATCCTGGTGACCGCGGTGGGCAACATCGACCACCAGGAGCTGGTGGAGCGGGTTGCCCCGGAGCTGGGCGCCCTGCCTGCCCGGCCGCAGCCCTGGCGCCGCCAGCCGCCAGGGCCTGCCCTCCCCAGCCGCACCGTCTATGACAAGGATCTGGAGCAGGCCCACATCGTCCTCGGCACCCAGGGCCGGGCGGTGACCTCCGAGGACCGCTACCGCCTGCTGCTTCTCAATGTCCTGCTGGGCGGCAACATGAGCTCCCGGCTCTTCCAGGAGATCCGGGAGCGGCAGGGCCTGGCGTACGCCGTCTACTCCTTTCTATCGTCGTATCAGGATGCAGGCTGCCTGGGGATCTACCTGGGGGTGGAGCCGGCGGCCGCCAACCGGGCCCTGGCCCTGGTGCGCCAGGAGTGCCGGCGTCTGGTGGACCAGGCGGCAAGCCTTCTGGAGCTGGGCAACGCCAAGGAGTTCAGCAAAGGCAACCTGTTCCTGTCGGCGGACAGCGTCGAGTCCCGGATGCTGCGCCTGGCCCAGAACGAGCTGTACTTCGGCCGCCAGGTGACCCTGGAGGAGGTGGCGGCAGGCATCGACGCGGTGCGGCCCGAGGAGGTCCGCGACCTCGCCGCCGAGCTTATGGACTGGCCGGCCATGACCACGGTGGTGCTGGGGCCTTTGGCGGAAGCGGACCTGGACTGGGGGGAGGAGGGCTTGTGACCGTGCCGGTGGAGGTGGGCTTCTCCTGGCTGGCGCCGGCGGCCGTCGCCGATCTGACCCTGCCGGCCTACCAGTCCGAGCTGGCCTCGGGCATGGATGTCCGGGCAGCGGTCACGGAGCCGCTGACCCTGGCGCCCGGCGCCATCGCCCTGGTGCCCACCGGCTTTCGGGTCGCCATCCCCGCCGGCTACGAGCTGCAGGTGCGGCCCCGGAGCGGTCTTGCCATCCGGCACGGCATCACCGTCGTCAACGCGCCGGGCACCATCGACGCCGACTACCGGGGCGAGGTGAAGATCGGCCTCGTCAACCTGGGGCCGGCTGCCTTCACCATCCAGCGGGGGGATCGGGTGGCGCAGCTGGTGCTCTGCCCAGTGGCCCGGGCGGGCTGGCGGGTGGCAACGGAGCTGGCGGCCACCGCCCGGGGGGCCGGCGGCTTCGGCCACACCGGCCTGTCTGACTAGGCGCATGCGCTTTTGTGTCCTGGGCAGCGGCAGCAAGGGCAACGCCACCTTTGTCGAGGCCGGCGGCATTCGCCTGCTCATCGATGCCGGTCTGTCCGGGGCCGAGATCCGGCGCCGTCTGGCCGAGCGGGGCATCGACATCGAAAGCCTTTCCGCCATCCTTCTCTCCCACGAGCACATCGACCATTGCCGCAGCGTCGCCCTCCTGGCCCGCCGCCACCGGCTGGCGGTCCACGGCACCGCCGCCACGCTGGCGGCCGCCGCCGAGCGGCTGCAGGGGCTTTCCGGCTGCCAGGAGCTGGTCCCGGGTTGTGCCCTGTCGGTGGGCTCCCTCACCATCCTGCCCTTTGCCGTCTGCCACGATGCGGCTGACCCGGTGGGCTTTGTTCTGGAGGAGAGAGGAGCGCGCCTGGGCGTCTGCACCGATTCCGGCACCGTGACCCGTCTCATGCGCCACCGCCTGGCCGGCTGCCATGGCCTGGTCCTGGAGAGCAACCACGAGCCGGAGCTCCTGCGCACTGGTCCCTATCCGCCCCGACTCAAGCAGCGGGTGGCCGGCCAGGAAGGCCATCTGTCCAACCAGGAGGCCGCGGGGCTCCTGGCCGACCTCCTCCACGACCGCCTCTCCCATGTGGTTCTGGCCCATCTGAGCGAGATCAACAACCGGCCCGACCATGCCCTGGCGGCAGCCGAGCAGAGCCTGGCGGCCGCGCCATGGCGGCCGCGGCTGGCCGTAGCCAGCCAGGAGACGGCGGGCGAGCTGGTGGAGCTTCAGCCATGACCCGGTCTTCTGCCCAGCCGCCGACCCTTCTGCAGTCGATTCCCAAGGTGGACGAGGTCCTGGTCTGGGCCGCGGAGCTGGCGCCGGCGGTGCCGCTTGCCGTGCGCAAGATGGCGGTGCGGGCGCTTCTGGCCGAGCGGCGGCACCAGATCCTGGACGGCCGGCTCACCGACCCGGCGGCCCTGGGGCGTCCGGCCCTGACCGCCGACCTGGCCGCGGCCATCGCCCAGCGGCGCCAGCCCCGCCTGCGGCGGCTCATCAACGCCACCGGCGTGGTGGTGCACACCAACCTCGGCCGCTCGCCCTTGCCGCAGGCGGCCGCTGCCCGGCTGGCCGAGATCGGCTGCAGCTACAGCAACCTGGAATACGATCTGGCCACCGGCAAGAGGGGAAGCCGCTACTCCCTGGTGGAGGAACTGGTCTGCGAGCTCACCGGCGCCGAGGCCGCCCTGGTGGTCAACAACAACGCCGCGGCGGTGCTCCTGGTCCTCGACACCCTGGCCCGGGGCCGGGAGGTGGTGGTCTCCCGGGGCGAGCTGGTGGAGATCGGCGGCTCGTTCCGGATTCCGGACGTCATGGCCCGCACCGGGGCGCGGCTGGTGGAGGTGGGCGCCACCAACCGCACCCATCTGCGGGACTATGCCGGGGCCATCGGCCCGGAGACCGCCCTCCTGCTCAAGGTCCATACCAGCAACTACCGGATCATCGGCTTCACCAAAAGCGTGCCCACCGGCGAGCTGGCCGAGCTGGGCCGCCAGCACGGGGTGCCGGTGATGGAGGATCTGGGCTCCGGCTGCCTTGTCGACCTCGCCCCGTATGGCCTGGCCGGCGAGCCGACGGTGCCGGCGGTGCTGGAAAGCGGGGTGGATGTGGTCACCTTCAGCGGCGACAAGCTCCTGGGCGGGCCCCAGGCGGGCCTGATCGTCGGCCGCCGCCCGATCATCGAGGCAGTGAAGAGGAACCCCTTGAACCGGGCCCTGCGCATCGACAAATTCACCCTGGCGGCCCTGGAGGTGGTGCTCCGGCTCTACCAGGAAGGGGAGGGGGCCCGGCAGGCCATCCCCACCCTGGCGATGCTCACCGCCCCGGCGCCCGTGCTCAGGACCAGGGCCCTGCGTCTGGCCCGCCTGCTGGCCCGGCCGCCGCTGGCGGACTGCGCGGTCGAGGTGCTGCCCCTGGAGTCCCGGGTGGGCGGCGGCGCCCTGCCGGAGGCGCCCCTGGCCAGCTGGGGCGTGGCCCTCAGCCCCCGCGGCCAGTCGGTGAACGGTCTGGAGCGGGCCCTGCGGCAGGGGGCGACGCCGGTCATCGGCTACATCGCCGCGGAGCGGCTGCTCCTTGATCTGCGCACCGTGGCGGACCACGAGCTGGCCGCGCTGGCGGCCGCGGTCCGGTCGGCCTGCGAGGTGCCGGCGTGAGCCGCGGTCCCTGGATCGCCGAACCGGCGAGCCCCGCCGCCCTGCTAGCCGGCCCCACGGCCGGGGTGGCCGGCCACCGGCTGGCTGAGCTTCTGCCCTGCCAGGGGGTGCGCTTCCTGCCGGCCGCCCCGGTGGCGCCTGCCACCGGGCTGGCAGCGGCCTGGGCCGAGGGGATCGCTATGGCCCTGGCGCGCCAGGAGCCGGTCATCACCGGCGACGGCACCGATCTGGTGCTGCCGGTCGGACAGGGGGGGGCGACCGTCGCCCTGGCCCTGGTCGAGGGGCTGGCGCCGGAAACCCTTCGCCGCGCCTCGGTGCCCTGGCTCCTGGAGCGGGCGGAGCTTTTCGTCCAGGAGCTGCATCTCTTGGCCGACCTCTGCCAGGATGCCGCCACGGGCTTGCCCAGCGCTTGGCATCTGGCCAGGGCTCTGGAGGACCAGCTGGCCCAGGCGGCCAGCCCCGGCGGCCAGGGCTTTGCCCTGGCCCTGCTGGAGACCTTTCCCCGGGCCCGGGATGCCGGGCAGGCCTGGCGCCAGATCGGTCGCCTGGCCGACCGGCTGGCCGGGCTCTTCCGGCTGGAGGCCGGGACGCACCATCTGGGCTGCGGGGTCTTTGCCATCCTCTGGCCGGCCACGACCGGCGAGGAGGCCCGCCGGGCCGCCGCGGCCATCCTGCGCAGCCTGCGGCGGGACGAGCTGACCCGCGTCCACATCGGCCTGCGGGCCGTGACCCCAGCCGAGGCGCCAGCGCTGGCCGCGGTCCAGGTCCAGAACGAGGCCTGGGCGGCCCTGGCCCTGGCCCGCCGCCGGGCGCCCTTCGCCTTTGCCGAGCATGCCGACGATCGGATCGACCCGCTGCCGCCGCCGCCCGCGGCGGTGCGCCGGCAGCTGGCCCGGGCCTGGCGGGGGCTGGACCGCTTCGCCCTCCTGCTCCTCTCCGGCTCGCTGCCGGTACCGGCGGACCTGGCCAGCCGTCTGGCCGGGCTGGTGCCCGCTGGCACGCCGGTCTTGCCCGCCGGGGCCGGGGAGGCCTATCTGCTGCTCGCCGCGGCCGGCCGGCCGGCAGCCGAGGCCCTGGGCACAGCGCTCCGGGATGCGCTCGCGGCCAGCGGCTGGCCGGTGGCGGTGGGCATCGCGGTCTTCCCGTTCCTGGATCTGTCCGCCGGAACGGCGCCGCTTTTGGCCCGTCGCGCCCTCTTGCACGGGGCCTTTCTCGGGCCCGGGTCGGTGGTGGCCTGCGACGCCGTCAGCCTCAACATCGGCGGCGATGCCTTCTACAACCGGGGGGAGCTGGTGCGGGCGGCCCGGGACTACCGGCTGGGCCTGCGCCTGGATGCGGCCAATGTCAACCTCCACAACAGCCTTGGGGTCACCCTGGCGGAGCTGGGCCGACACCAGGCTGCCTGCGCCTGTTTCGAGCAGGCCCTGGCGCTGGCGCCCGGTGATCGGATGGCAGCCTGCAACCTGGGCTTTGGCCTTTTGGCACAGGGCCGGCGGCCCGAGGCGATCCGGGCCTTCGAGGGCGCCCTGGCCGGCGACCGGCGGCAGCCGGACATCCTGGTCCAGTTGGCCCGGCTGCTGCTGCAGGAGGACCGGCCCCAGGAGGCGGCAGCGATCCTGGTCGAGGCGGAGGCCTTGGACCCGGACAAGGCGGTCCTGCACCGTACCCTGGGCGAGGCCCTGTGGGCAGCGGGCGAGGCGGATAAGGCCCGGCCGCGCCTGGAGCGCGCCCTGCGCCTGGATCCCCATGATCCCTGGGCCATGAGCCTCTTGGGCCTGGTTTACGCGGAGACCGGCCAGGGCCTGGATCTCGCCCGCAGCCTCTGCCAGCAGGCCCTGGAGCGGGACGACCGGCCCTGGGAGCTGTGGCTCCGCCTGGCCCGGGTGGAGGAGCTGGCAGGGACGCCGGCCGCGGCTCTGGCCAGCCTGCGGGCCATGGGCCGGCAGCTCGGCCGGCAGCCGGCCGCCCTGGTCCTGGCCGGCCGGCTGTACGAAGCCCTGGGCCAGCGGCGGCAGGCCCGCCGCTGCCGGGAGAAGGCCCACAGGCTGGGCGCCCGCCAAGTCGGCCCCGCCCTGGTCACGGAGACCTCGTCATGAAGAAGCCCCTGCCCGCCAATCTGGAGAAGCAGCAGTACAGCCTCGATACCTTCACAGCAGGGGACTCCTGGCGTCTGTTCCGGATCATGGCCGAGTTCGTGGATGGCTTCGACACCCTGTCCGATATCGGGCCGGCGGTCTCCATCTTCGGCTCGGCCCGCACCGCCCCCGACCATCCCAGCTACCAGCACACCCGGATCATCGCCGCCAAGCTGGCCGAGCACGGCTACGGGGTCATCACCGGCGGCGGTCCGGGCATCATGGAGGCCGCCAACCGGGGGGCGGCCGAGGCCGGCGGCTCCTCGGTTGGCCTCAACATCAACCTGCCCTACGAGCAGCAGTCCAACCCCTTTGCCACCATCCCTTTGGATTTCAAATACTTTTTTGTCCGGAAGGTGATGTTCATCAAGTACGCCATGGCCTTCATCTGCATGCCGGGCGGTTTCGGCACCCTGGACGAACTGTTCGAGGCCCTCACCCTCATCCAGACCCAGCGCATCAAGCCCTTCCCCATCATCCTGGTGGGCAAGGAGTTCTGGGGCGGGCTCCTGGCCTGGATCGAGAAGACGGTGCTGGCGGCAGGCAACATCGACCGCTCCGACCTCTTTATCTTCACCGTGATGGACGATCCGGACGAGATCGTCAGCTACATCCGCCGCACGGTCATCCTCTAGTCAGGGCGTAACAGTCTCAATCTTTTCTGCCGCCAGGGGTTGCCCTGCCGGCTTCGTCTTGTTACCCTGGGGACACAATCAGGACGTCCGGCTGTCCGCCGTATCCACCACGCTCGCCCTCTCTCCGGGTCTTTCGGGTTTCCCCTGCACCTGTTGGCGCCTGCCGGCAGGTCACGCCCGTTGTCGTCTGCCGGCCCCCCCCAGGGTGCGGCGGCCTTCTCCGCTGGACAAGAACGGTTCCAGAAAGGAGGTGCGCCCATGACACGGATCGTTGCTGCCATTCTCTTCATCCTGCTGACCGCCGCCTCTGCTCAGGCCGAAATGGTGAGCATTGCCGGCGGGAAGGTGAACATGCGCTCCGGGCCGGGCACCAGTCACCAGGTGCTCTGGGAGCTGGGGCTGGGCTATCCGCTCAAGGTCATCGGTCGGAAGGGCGGCTGGCTCCAGGTGCGGGATTTCGAGGCCGACGAGGGCTGGGTGCTGGGGAAGCTCACCAGTCGGAGGCCGTTCATGGTGGTGCAAAGGCCCCGGGTGAACGTCCGCCAGGGGCCCGGCACCGGACACCGGCTCCTCGGTCAGGCCGAGTACGGGATGATCTTTCCCACCCTGGCCCGGCAGGGCCGCTGGGTGAAGGTGCGCTATGACCACCGCACCGAGGGCTGGATCCGGCGAGACCTCCTCTGGGGCTGGTAGGCGGCAGGCTTGGCCAACTTCAGGACAGGAGCAGGTAGTCGGCGTCGGTGGGGGAGAGGGCCGGGCCGCCCGCTGGCGGCTCGGGCAGGATCACCCGCAGCTCGGCGTTGAAGAAGCGGTTGAGCTGGCGGGGGATGCCCAGGCGCCAGGCGTGGATGGCCCCGGCCAGCACCACCATGGTCCGCTGCGGGTGGGCCTCCAGATGGCGGCTGATGTGCCAGGCCATGGCCTGGTCCCACAGCACCTGCGCCTCGCAGAAATGGACGAAGGTCTGGCTGTGGCCCCCCTGGGTCCGGAACACCCGTTGCAGATGCTCCCCGTAGCGGGGATCCACGTCGCAGCTGACGGCGGGCGGCAAGCTGGCCCGCTCCTGGGCGGAGAGGGAAGCAAAGCCGGCCCGTCCCACCTGGCGGGTGATCGCCGGGGGCACGTTCAGCCCGACCATGGGGATGCCATGCTCCCGGGCGTAGCGGAAGAGAGCCCGGTACAGGTGCCAGCCGAAGCCCCAGCTGGCCTGGAAGCTGGCGGCCAACTCCTCCTCGGGCAGTTGGCCGGCGATCCACCGGTCCAGGGGGGCCTGCCGGTCGGCCTGCACCATCTCCAGGCCGATGGCCAGGTCGCGGTCCTGTTCATGCAGAGCCTGGATGATGGCCAGCTGGGCCCGGTGGTCCGCCGGCTCGTTGTGGCGCTCCCCCACCAGCACCAGGCGGGCCTGGCCGAGATCCTCGATCATCGCCGCAAAGCTGGCCTCGCCCAGGACCACCGCCGGGATGCGGCTGCCCGCCTGGCTGCGGCAGGCGGGGAGAAAGGCCAGCAGCACCAGCCCCAGAGCCCAACAGGTGCATCCGTCGGTTTTTGGCGCGCTCATGTCGGCACTCCTGGCCAGGGGCACCGGCACGGGTCGGCCGGCCCCCTTCCCCTTATCACGGAAGGGGTGGCCGGGGACAGCCCCTTTCCACCAGGAGCCGGCGGGCGATGACGCTGCGCGTGCAGTCGGTGGGTAGCATCACGGCAGGGCCGGCGCTCATTGCTGGCAGTGCCGCGTGCGCCAATGGCGACCTGCTTGTCGCCTGCAACACCGGTGGCGACGTCAGCCCCGGCCAGGAGGTCCATCTCGTCCGCTCCCGGGACGGCGGCCGGACCTGGCAGCGGGAGCCGGTGGCCTTTGCCAGCCGGTTTGTCGGCGGCGGGGTGGAATCCGGCTGCACCCTGACCCGGCTGGCCGCCGGCCGGCTCCTCCTGCCATACGCCGACGGCTACTACCTCTCCCCGGGCCAGGGCTGGGACCGCCGGGCCGTCTTCTCCTGCCCGTTCTCCGACGACCACGGCCACACCTGGCAGCACGGCGGCATCCAGCCCTTTGCCGGCCTGGAGGCCTTTGTCTACGGCCGGGTGGTGGAGCTGGCCGGCGGCGATCTCCTGCTGCCGCTCTGGGGCTCCTTCCAGCGCCAGGGGCGCTGGAAGTCCGGGGTGCTCCGCTCCCGGGATCGGGGCCTGACCTGGGGGGAGCATCGCTTCATCGTCGAGAGCGGGGTGTGCGACGAGACGCCCATCATCCGGCTGCCCTCCGGCCGCCTGCTGGCCCTGATCCGCGGCCTGCGCGCCCGGCCGGCGAGCCTGGCGGATACCGTGGCCGGCCGCCGCCGGCGCCAGGCCTTCCACGTGGCTCTGTCCGAGGATGGCCGGATCTGGTCCCGGCCGGAACGGACCAATCTGGCCGGCACCGCGCCCTCCCTGCACCTCTCCCCAACCGGCCAGCTGCTAGCCGGCTTCCGCTCCACCGACCCCTCCGGCGCCTGCCGGATCGCCATGAGCCCGGACGAAGGCCGCAGCTGGCAGACCGTTCTGGAGCTGGTGCCACCGGAAGGCCGCTGGCGCCACGGCGGCTACCCGGTGCTTCTCAATCTGCCGGACGGCACCATGCTCGCCACCTTCCACAACAACGTCGATGGCTGGCGGGTCGGCTGCAACCGGCTCGTGAAACCAGGGTAGCCCGCATAGGCACCAGGCCCGACCTCACCTCGCCGGCAGCCGGGTGGCGGCTGGGGGTGGAGCGGAAGCTGGCCATCAGTGGGCCGAGCAGCCGCCGGCGTGAAATGGGGCAGCCAGACCTGGAGGCGCTCTCCGCAGTCAGGAACTGAAACGCCGGGGGGGGGGGGGGGGGGGGGGGGGGGGGGCGCCCCCCCGGGCCGGGCGGGGGGCGGGGGGGGGGGGGGGGTGT
>JBFMBH010000029.1:0-19897 GCA_040755095.1 Thermodesulfobacteriota bacterium | reverse complement strand
CCGGGCCGCCCGCCGGCGGTAGTGCGACTGCCGGTCTGGTATGATTCTGTTATCGAGGCTCGCCTCGCTGCAGAATCCTCCCCGTGACAAAGGCGGTCACAAGGCCAACGACCGTCGTGCCACCGATGGCCATCGCTGTCTTCTCGGATCCGAGAAAAAGGGCGACAACAGCGGTTGTGAAGGCGAGGATGACAGTAACAATACCGAACACCTGGCCACGTTTCACCTCGGAAACCGTGGCCTTGAGCGCGGCCACGTCCAATTCCCTTTGGTGCGCCGCGGCAGTTTCGGCCATGGCCAGGATTCGTTCCGCAGCGCCGGGGATCAAGAGGTCGTATTGGTGGAGCGTTTCTGGATGGGGAAGAGGCCCAGAGAATTGCTCGGATGCGAAAGGGGCGACGGGCTGGTGGTCACGACTCGTGACGATGATCTGGTCTCTCCGTCGGCTATTTCCCCTTTGCTTTGTCTTGCCGCTCATGCTCAAAGTCTATGACGGATTTTCGGATGGAGCTCCCTACTTTCTCCCAGTTCGCCCGCAGTCGCTGCTGGACAGTAAGGCGCGGAACGAGCCGTGTATAGTCAGAGGATGGAGCTATATCCAGAATACTGCCAACGCCAGCCAACGTGTTCTTGAGCCGCATGGCTCGCTCTCCGAAAAGCCGCGCCGCAGGAAGCCGTTTGGTCACATACTGAAGACGAAAACTCATGGCTTCTTCTGACACATCAAAGTAGTCAGCCATATCAAACAGACTCGTTCCAGCCCGGTGGAGACGCCCAACCTCGTGGAATGGCATGAGCAAATTCGCCGCGAAGTTGTTTGCATACCGCTCGACCGGATCAGTCCCCTGTTTGGATAGGGGATCGCGCAGATCGATCGTGTCGTATTCATCCAAGGCCTCCCCGCAGCTTGCGCGGTGGACATAGTGCCCAAGCTCGTGAGCGCAGGTGAATCGCTGGCGTTTTCTGCTGTCAGCCTGATGAACAAGAATAACCGGATCCTTACCCTGCTCCTTGATGAGCGCACCAGAAACGTCGGCTGGAAGGGTCGTCTGTATCACCTTGATTCCAAGGCGGGTACAGATCGTCACGGGATCGATCGGGAAGCCGCGATCTCCCCAGGCGTTGTGCAGAAGGTTGTTAGCCAGCACTTCGTAGAGCTTGCCCATGAAATTCACCAACTCCCACATTCTGCCGGCTGCCGACACTCACCGGTGGCAGTTCTCCTTACGGGGCGTCTTCCCTTACCATAAGCAGCACCTTTATTCCAGGCCTATTTCAAATCTGGGATATCCGCCTGCGAGGAGAGCCTGACCTCAAGTCCTGGCTGGCGTCGGCCCTGTGGGCACTAACCGCCGCACACTTGCGGCGGCAAGGGGAGGGAGGACCGCCCGACCTAGTGCTGCCGCCGGAGCGCAAGGAGAGTTGGCGAGAAAGTCCCGGGCGGTAGCCGGCCGGCCCAGCACCTCCTTGACGAAGCGGTCATGGGGATTGGCAACCTCGCTCATGGCCGTATCCTACGGGCCGACCAGGGGCTTGTCAACGCGGCCGGGCGAGGCGTTCGCCCATCACCGCCTTGAGCAGGCCCACCCCCTTTCTGATCGCCTCCTCCTCCAGATTGCCGTGTCTTTTCGGCAAGCCCGCGGCGGCGGAGGGCGGGGGCGGGCCGTTTACTGCCTGAGCCAGGAGAGGTCAGGTGGCTGGCCCTTGGCGGTGGCGGTGAGGGCGTCGGCGAGGAGGGGGAAGGTGGGCAGGCCGCGGCGACGGCAGGTCGGCGGGGCCGCTTTCACCGGATCGGCCCTCGGAATCTGCGGTGTCGGGCGGCATCGTCCTGGGGCGAGGAGCCCAGCCGTTCCCTGGTCTCGGTCAGATCAAAAACCCCCTGGCTGTTGGCGCTCACCGCGAAGGCGGCGAGAAAGGCCTCCTCCACGGCCAGGGCCCGGGCAAAGGCGCTCACCAGGTCCCGGTGGCTGCAATAGACCGCCTGCATGTATGCCCCGCCGTAGGGGGCCGGATCGTCCTCTGGCACCGCCCAGCCGATCCGCAAGGCCACGAACCGCACCCCGAGAAGGGAAAGATGGCGGCCCACCTGCTCCCCGAACACCTTTGATTCCCCGTACAGGCACAAGGGGGTCGGATTGCGGTCCAGGGTGATGGGCTCGGCGGTTTCCCCCCTCAGCAGCCGGCCGATATCGCCCTGGTGGTAGAAGTTGGAGCTGGCGAAGACCACCTTTGCCACGCCGGCCCGCCGGGCCTCCTCGAAGACCAGGCTGGTGGCCAGGAAGTTGTTGCGGAGGGTGGAGGACCGGGGTGCGTTGGGCCGCGGATCCCCGGCCAGGTGGATGAGGGCATGAAGCCCGGCAAAGGCGCCGGCCACCTGTCCCGGCTCGGCGCAGTCCAGGACCACGGATCGCTGGCCGGCCGCAACGTCGATCCGGTGGCGATCGAAGAGGACCAGGTCGCAAGCGTCCGCCAGCCCTTGCCGCAGGATGGTGCCGATCACCCCGGCCGCACCGGTGATGCCCACTTTCTTTCCTTTCATGGCCGGATCCCTCTGGCTTGGGGTTGGTGTGCGACGCGAGCGAGTCACGGACGCAAGGCTCAGCGGCCAGTGCCGGCGGCCGCTGTCATCTGCCGGCGCTTGAGCCCGTAGTAGAGCACCGGCACCAGGGTGCGGGACAGCAGGGTGGAGGCCACCTCGCCGGCCATGAGGGCCACGGCCATGCCCTGGAAGATGGGGTCGAAGAGGATCACCGACGAGCCCACCACCACCGCCGCGGCGGTGAGGAGCATGGGCCGGAAGCGGATGAGGCCGGCGCTCACCACTGCCTCGGTAAGGGGCAGGCCTTCTGCCAGCTGCAGCTCGATGAAGTCCACCAGGATGATGGAGTTGCGGACCACGATGCCGGCGCCGGCGATGAAGCCGATCATGGAGGTGGCGGTGAAGAAGGCGCCGATGGCGGCATGGCCAGGGAGGATGCCTACCAGGGACAACGGGATGGGGGCCATGATCACCAGGGGCACGGAAAAGGAGCGGAACCAGCCCACCACCATAATGGAGATGAGGACCAGCACCGCGGCGAAGGCGATCCCCAGATCCCGGAACACCTCCAGGGTGATGTGCCACTCGCCGTCCCATTTCATGGCATAGCGGCTGGTGAGCCAGGGCGGGGTCAGGGAGTGCTGGGCCAGCTCGTAGCCTGCCGGCAGGGGCAGCTGGGCGATCTGCTTCTTCATGGCCAGGATCGGGTAGACCGGGCTTTCCGCCGCACCCGCCACCTCGGCCACCACATAGACCACCCGCTTGAGGTTCTTGCGGTAAATGGCCTGGTCTTCCACCCCGGAGGACCGGTCCACCAGCTCGGCCAGGGAGACGAAGGCGCCGTCGCCGCCGGCCAGGCCGAGGGCCGCGAGCCCGGCCGGCTGGGCCCGGATGGCCAGGGGCAGCCGCAGCCGGAGCGGCACCGGCTCCCGCTCCTCGGGCAGATGCACGAGCCCGGCCAGGCCACCGCCCACGGCCGCGGCCAGGGTCTCGGCCACCGCCTGGGTGCTGATGCCGTGGCGGGCGGCCTTCTCCTGGTTGACCACGTACCGCTCCTTGGGCTGGTCGTCGTCCACGTACCAGTCCACATCCACCACCCCCGGCGTTGCGGCGAAGATCTCCTTGATGCGGCTGGCGATGGCGATCTGGCCCTGGTGCTCCGGGCCGTAAACCTCCGCCACCAGGGTGGAGAGCACCGGCGGCCCGGGGGGCACCTCCACCACCGAGATCTTCGCCTGGAACGGCTGGCCCAGGGCCTGGACCGCCGGCCGCAGGCGGCCGGCAATCTCATGGCTCTGGGCGCGCCGGGCATGGCGGGGCAGGAGATTGACCTGGATCTCCGCCTGGTGGGGCAGGGTGCGCAGGAAGGAGTGGCGCACCAGGCCATTGAAGGTGTAGGGGGCGGCGAGCCCGAGATAGGTCTGGAAATGGGTGACCTCCGGCACGAAGGCCAGCAGGTCGGCGATGCGGCGGGTCAGGGCCGCGGTCTCCTCCAGGGCCGCGCCCTCCGGCAGGTCCACCACGATGGCCACCTCGGCCTTGTTGTCGAAGGGCAGCATCTTGACGGTGACCAGCTGCCAGGGCGCGACCATGGCCACAGCCGCCGCCAGGAGCAGGGCGACCAGGCCATAGGCCGTAAGGCGCCGGCCGGGAGCCTTGAGGAGGAAGCGCAGGTTCTTCTCGTAGGCCCGGTTGAGCTGCCGGAGCAGCCAGCCGTCCTCCCCGGCACCGGCGGGCTGGTGCCGGGCGCCGCGCAGGAGGAGGAAGCCCAGCCAGGGGCTGATGACAAAGGCGATGGCCAGGGAGAGCAGCATGGCCGCCGAGGCGCCCACCGGGATCGGTCGCATGTAGGGGCCCATGAGGCCGGAGACGAAGGCCATGGGCAGGAGGGCGGCGATGACCGTGCCGGTGGCCAGGATGGTGGGGTTGCCCACCTCGGCCACGGCGGCCACCGCGGTCTGGCGGCTGGCGCCATGGAGTTGGAAATGGCGGTGCAGGTTCTCCACCACCACGATGGCATCGTCCACCAGGATGCCGATGGAAAAGATCAGGGCAAAGAGGGTGACCCGGTTCAGGGTGTAGCCATAGAGATAGGTGACCAGAATGGTAAGGGCCAGGGTGACCGGCACCGCCACCCCCACCACCACCGCGGCGCGGGCGCCCAGAAAGAGGCCCACCAGCACGGTCACCGACACCGCCGCGATGGCCATGTGCTTCAGCAGCTCGTCAGACTTCTCCTTGGCGGTCTCACCGTAGTTGCGGCTGACGGTGGCCTCGATGCCGGTCGGGATGAGGCCGCCTTTCAAGGCCTCGATCTTGGCCAGGCTGCGGCTGGCGACGGCGGTGGCATTGGCCCCCTTCTTCTTGGCCAGGGACAGGGTGACTGCGTCAAACTGGCCCGGCCGGGCGTCCGGGGCCGCCGGACCGAAGCCCATGAAGACGGCGCTCTCCGGCTCCTCCGGGCCGTCGGTCACCCGGGCCACGTCGCCGAGCTTGACCGGCCGGCCGTTGTGTACCGCCACCACCAGCTCGGCCACCTCGGCAGCCGAGGTCAAAAAGCGGCCGGCCTCCACCAGGAGCTGCCGGCCGGCCACAGGAAAGGAGCCGGCAGCCAGGCGGACATTGGCCTGCGCCAGGCTGGCCGTGATCCCCGGGATGGTGAGGCTGTGGCCGCGCAAGGCCACCGGATCCAGCTCCACCAGCACCTGCCGGCGCTGGCCGCCGATGATCTGGATCTCGCTGACCTCCGGGTCTTCCTTCAGCTCCTCGGCGACCATGGCGGCCACCTGGCGCAGGGCGAGGCCGTCGAACCGGTCGCTCCAGAGGCTGACCGCCAGGATCGACACGTCGTCGATGGAACGGGGCTTCACCAGGGGCTGGCCCACCCCCGGCGGGATGAGGTCGGCGTTGGACTGCAGCTTGGTGTGCAGGTTGACGAGACTGGTCTCGAAGGACTCCCCCACCCGGAAGCGGACGATACAGGTGGCAAGACCGGGCCGGGAGATGGAGTAGACATACTCCACCGCCGGCACCTCCCAGAGAAGCCGCTCCATGGGCCGGGTGACCCGTTCTTCCACCTCCCGGGGTGAGGCACCCGGATAGGCGACGAAGACGTCGATCATCGGCACCAGGATCTGCGGCTCCTCCTCCCGGGGGGTGATGATGAGGGCGAAGACCCCGGCCAAAAGGGCTGCGATCACCACCAGCGGTGTCAGCCGCGAGTCGATGAACGCCGACGCCAGCCGGCCGGCGAGGCCAAGATGGGGGCTCATGGGAGCAGGGGCCTGGAGTGGCCAGGGGCGGTTCGGACAGATGGGCGACGGCGGGTCATGTCCGCCCTACAGGACCAGCTCTTGGAGAAAGGGGCGCAGGCAGGTCTTGGCCGTGATGTCCTCGCCCGTGCGGTCCAGGCGCACGTAGCGGAATTCGTCGGCCATGCCGGCCGCCGCCATGCCCGGCACCGTGGCAGCCAGGCATTCCTGGCTGTGGGGGGTGGCGATCACCTGGCAGTCGAGTGCCCGGGCGGCCGCGGCTACCCCCTCCCAGACCTTGTCCACGACACTGTGGTGGATGCCGTTCTCCACCTCATCCACCAGCACCAGGCCGTGCTCCGAGGTGGCGATGGCGAGGATCAGCGAAAGGAGGCGGGCCATGCCATCGCCCATGAAGGCAACGGGGATCTTGCGGCCGATCGCGATGTCGCCGTGGACCAGAGACTGCTCCCCGGCGGCCACGGTGGAAAGGCTTTTCAGGCGGGGCTCCATGATGCGGAGAAACTCGACCACTGTGTCCTGTCGCCCCAAGACGTCCAGTCGGCCAAAGCGGGTGGCGTCCTCGGAGGGATGCCGGGCGCTCCTTGCCGCCAGATAGGTCGTTGGGCGTACCCCGGTCTCGGCATATTCGGCGTGAAGTCCCAGGCCAGCGGGACGCATCTCCAGGTGCAGGATCTGGTCCTGCCGCCCCTCCCTGCGGTAGGTGAGGTCGAGGCGGACGGGCGGCACCTGCTCCTGGGTGGTGTCCAGTTGAGGGATGTCGCTGCTGTCTCCCGGCCGCCGCTCCCGGACAGCCGCCGTGGGCAGCAGCCGGGAGCACTGGACAGCCATGGTTTCGGTGCCGGTTTCGTCCGTGATCGAGATGCTGATGGTCCTGGTCAGATCGTAGCGGCGGAAGATCGGCCCCCAGATCGCCTCGGGCTCCAGGGGCAAAACCCCCACCCCTTGCCAGCCGAACTGGCGGTGGACCAGGCTGGGGTTCAAACGGTCATGGAACAGGAACAGGGCTTCCAGTACGCTGGTCTTGCCGGTGTTGTTCCGGCCGCCCAAGAGGGTGATCCGGCCCAGGTCCGGAAGCTCCAGGAACGGGAACCCGTTGAAGTTTTCAATCCTGGCTGATTTGATCACGGCGGCGGATCGCTTGGAAGCGGGTTGGGCCGGCTTCTCCACGGATATCTGATCCTGAAGCTGGCCCGGCGAGTGGTTACTTCTGTCCGGGACAGACATCTAGGCGTCAGGAGGGGCGCGCCTGGCGTACGTTCCGGAGGACATGCGGTCACGGGAGAGCCAGTCCGGCCCGTGACCAGAGCCAGTTGCGCCCAGGAGCCGGCCGCCTCCAGGATGATCCGGTGGAAGGCGGTCCGCTCGGTGCGATCCGACTCCAGTGTTCGGCGGTGAGCATATGCCCTCCTCTCGAAAGGTCCTCGTGCCAGGGTCCGGGACGGTGCCGCCGAATCGCCGCTATGGAAGCGGCTCTGCCAGCTGGCCGCCGTCCTGGGCCTTTTCCAGGCCGGCGGTGATGATCCGCTCGCCGGCGGCGAGACCGGAGAGGATCTCCACCTGGTCGCCGGCGGCTTCCCCGAGGCGTACCAGGCGGAAGCTGACCAGGCCGTGGTCGTCCACGGCAAAGACGCCGGTGAGCGCCCCCCGGTGCGCGACGGCGGCCTGGGGCACCAGGAGGGCCGGCTTTTCCCCCAGGGGGATGCGGACCACCGCGAAGAGGCCGGAGACCACCCCGGGTGCGGCTACCGGGATACGCAGGCGGAAGGTGCGGGAGGCGGGATCCACCGCCGGCACCACGGCAGCCACCGTGGTGGGGATGGTCAGGGCCAGGGCCGGCAGCTGCACCTCCACCGGGCTGCCCGGTGCCAGGCGCGGCAGGAGGAGCTCGCCGGCGGCGGCCTCCACCTCCAGGCCCGAGGCGGGCTCGATGACGAGGAGCGGGCTGCCGGGGGTGGCCAGGCTGCCGGTGCTGGTGAAGCGCCTGGTGACCACTCCGGTCTCGGGGGCGGTGATCACGGTGTGGCCCAGCTGCACCGTAAGGCCCGCCAGGTGGGCCTCGGCCTGGGTCAGGGCCGCTGCCGCCCGCTGTCTTTCCAGATCAGCCTTGGAGCGGGCGGTGGCCAGCTCGTCCAGGGCCTGGATGGCCACCGCCCCCTGGGTGGCCAGGCGGGCGTAGCGGTCATGGGTCAGCTCCGCCAGCTCCAGGCTGCGCTGGGCTGTAAGGCCTTCTTGCCGGGCGGCGGCGACGGCGGCTTCGGCTTCCCGGAGGGCGGCGGCCAGCTGGCGGTCGTCCAGACGGATCAGGGTCTGGCCCGCCCGGACGGTCTGGCCTTCGTCGGTGGCCAGCGCCACGACGGTGGCCAGGATCTGGCTGGCCACGGTCACGGTTCGGGGGGCCTGCACCGTGCCGGTCACCTGGGCATGGCGGGGCAGAGGCGCCGGCACCAGGGTGGCAACCGTGACCCCGGTAACCTGCGGCCGGCGTACCGGCGGACTCGCTTCGGGGTGGGGGCCGCAGGCCGCCAGGCCCAGGACGGGCAGCAGCAGCCAGACAAGAAGGGGGCGGCAGGGCCTCATGGCCGTCCGCCCGCAAGCCCCAAGGGCGCCAGCAGGCCGGCCTCCAGGGCCTGGCGGCGGCGCTCCGCCGGCAGGCCGGCGGTCTTCGCCCACAGGCGGGCGAGGGCGTCGGCCCGCCGGAGATTGAGGTCCCGGGCGGCGGCGACGGCCCCGGACCAGGCCGCCCAGTCGCCATGGGTGGCCAGCTCCGTGAAGGCGGCGGGCAGCTCCGGCATCAGGAGCCGGCGTATCCCGTCCAGAAAGGCGATGAAGAAGCCCAGGGAGGACGACCGGCGCTCGGCCTGGATGAAGGCCAGCGGCCCGGCCGGATGGGTGTCGGCGAGCACGTCTTTGAGGGCCCGGGTCACCAGCTCCAGGGCCGAATCGGGGTAGGCTGCCGCCACGCCGGTGGCGAGCTCCGAAGGCAGGGCCTCCTCCAGGACCTCACCGATCTCGTGGTGGATGAAAAGCGGCAGTTCGGAGGTGACCAGCTCATCGAGCCGAGCCGCCAGCTGCTGGCTGTCCACCGTGCCGGCCGGGGTGAGAAGGCGGTAGCCGGCCAGGGCGAAGCGCATGGCCGGCCGGCCGCAGCCGCGCACCTCCTGGATCTGGTCCCACAGAAAGCCAGCCAGGGCCTGGCGCCGCACGTAGACGGCCCCGTCCTGGGAGAGGGCCAACGGCGCGGCCATCTCCCGGGCCAGCTCCCGCCCCAGGATCCGCACCGGGCAGCCCTGGACCGTAAGGGCGGTCTCCTCCTCGGCCAGGAAGAACACCGGCTTCATGGACCGGCCGTAGCCGGCGCCGTACAGGAGTCGCAGCCGCGCCAGGACGGCGTTGACCGGGGCGGCGGTGAAGGGGTCGATCAGGTCCCGGTCCACCGGCAGCGGCGCGTAAGCCTGGTCGCGGATCTCGTCCCACAGAAGCTCCTTGTCGGCAATCCAGGCCAGCACTGCCTGGCTGGCCGGGGTCTGCCAGGGGGCGAGGCCGTGCTCCCACTTGTACAGGCTCCGGAGCTTGAGGACCATGGTGCACAGGGAGTAGATGCCGGCGAAGCGGGCGTCCGAGATGTCGCTGTTCTTCTGCACCGCCGCGGCCAGGGCCGAAACGCTCATGAGCAGACCCGGTTGCGGCCGGCCGCCTTGGCCTGGTACAGGGCCCGGTCCGCCTCCTCCAGGAGGGCAGCGCCTGGCAGGGTGCGGCCGGCCGGCAGCTGGCGCAGCCCGATGCTGATCGTCACCGGCCGGGGCAGGGGCCGGCCCTGGGCATCCCGGAACGGATGCTCCGCTACCCGCTGGCGCAGCCGCTCCAGGGCCACCTGGGCCTGGGCGAGATCGGTATGAGGCATGAGGATGGTGAACTCCTCGCCCCCGTACCGGGCCACCACGTCGCTGGCCCGCATCTCCTCGCGGAACAGGTCGGCCAGCTCCAGGAGGACCGCATCGCCGGTCGCATGGCCGAAGGTGTCGTTGACCGCCTTGAAATGGTCGATGTCCAGCATGGCCAGCGCCAGAGGCTCTTCGAACCGGCTGGCCCGCTTGATCTCCTCGGCCAGGCGCAGCTGCAGCATGTTGCGGTTGGCGAGGCCGGTCAGAGGATCGTGGAGGGAGAGGTGGTGGATCCGCTCGTAGAGCCGGACGTTCTCCAGGGCCATGGCCAGCTGGTTGGCGATGGCAGAGAGCATGTTGAGCTGGCTGGGGGTGGGCTCCTGGTGCTCGGCCACGTACAGGCACAGAACGCCAATCACCTGGCTGCGGGCCCGGAGCGGCAGGACCACATGGCCGTGGGGCGGCATCCCCGGCCGGTGGTGGCGGTGGCCGGGGTCCTCCTGGTCGGACAGGGACGAGACGATGAGCTCCCCGCGGGCGGCCTGGCCGCAGAGACAGTCGTCGGGGCACGCCGGCTCGGTGCCGGCCGGCGCCCCGGGCGGCAGCCCGCGCTGGCGGGCCAGGCGCAAGCGGTTGCTGGTCGGATCGTTGAGGAAGATGGCCCCCCGGGCGGCCAGGACCAGGATCTCCTGGCCCAGGATGGCGTCCAGGGCCTGGTCGAGGATGGCCTCCAGATCCAGGGCCCCCGAGATGGCCCGGGAGACCTCGTAGACCGCCGACAGCTCCCGGAAGCTCCTCTCCAGTTGGCGGCGGGCGGAGGAGAACTCCCGGTTGCGGCGGATGGTGCGCAAGAACACCCCCAAGGTCTCGCTCATGTAGCGCAGGAACAGGGCCTCGTCCGGGGTGAGCACCGGCAGCTGCCGGGCTGGCACGGCCAGGAAGCCGAGGACGGCGTCCCCGTGGTAGACCGTGGCCAACAGGCAGTGGCCGAAGCCCCCGCGGGCCAGGGCCGCCAGGGCCGGAGGGGTGCCGGGCGCGGCCAGGCTGATGGCCCGGGGCTGGCGGAAGGCCTCCGGGTCAGCCTGCACCGCGGCGAAGACCGCGGCCAGCTGCTCGGCGGCCGACTCGGGCCTGGCCAGCTCGCCGTCCGCCAGGCGGGCATAGAAGAGGATCTCCTCTTCGGTGCCCAGGCTGGAGCCAAGGAAGGGCAGCATCCGCGCCACGAAGGTCCGTTCGTCTGCCACCTCGGCGGTGAGCAGAGACAGCTCCTTGATGACCTCCAGCTGCCGGTTCTTGAGGGCGAGCAGGGTGTCGAACTGCTGGGCCAGGTCGCGGCGATGGGGGTCGGGGGGCATGGGCAGGCCTGGGAGAGGGCGGTCCGTCAGGGAGAGGGCTTGGCCGGGCGCCCTGGGGCCGGGGGCTGAAGTGACCGATGGTATGGAGCTTACTATCGTCCCAGGCCGGCGGTCAACCCCCGGATCCTCGACCCACCCTTCGCCGCAGCCGGGGCGGCCCACACCCCAGGTGCCGCTTGCATCCGCCACTTTGCACCATGGCGCACCCTGCTGCCGCTGATGACTACAGGCGGTGCCCGGAATCAACCTGGGCACTACATATGGTATATGATGGAAATCCAAGGGGATACGCCGCGGCCCGCCAACTTTTCTCTTGACACCAAGGCCCCCCGCCACCTATAAACATGGCGGAGTAGAGTGGCGCAAAGTGGTCCATTGGGGCATCGTGGCCCTGCCCGGGAGGCGCTGTGGAAAATGATCTGCCGGCAGCCGGAAGCAGCCTGTTCCGGGGCCGATCCGAACACCTGCTGGATGCCAAGGGGCGGCTCAACATCCCGGCCCGCTTCCAGGAGGTGCTGCGCCGCTCCGGCAGTGACCTGGTCATGATCACCAACTGGGACAAGTGCCTGCGGGCCTTCACCGTGCCGGCCTGGGAGCGGCAGGAGCGGGATCTCGTTCGCCTGCGCCACTCCGATCCCGAGACCGACCGGTACATCCGCTACATCATCACCGGCCTCACCGAGTGCCCCATGGATCGCCAGGGCCGCATCCTGCTGCCCCCCAGCCTGCGCCAGCCCTTCGGCATCGACAAGGATGTGGTTTTGGCCGGCATGCTGGAGAGCTTCGAGATCTGGAGCAGGGAGTCCTTCGCCGCGGAGTGGCAGGCGGCCAACGAGAGCTTTTCGAGCCTGGCCTCCAAAGTGGCGGCGGACCGGCGGGGCTAGGCGCTGGTGACCCCATGGCACGAACCGGTCCTGGTCGAAGAGGTGCTTCACTGGCTGGCGCCCCACCCGGGCGGCATCTATCTCGACGGCACCTTGGGGCTGGCCGGGCATGCCCGGCGGATCCTCGAGGCCTGCGACCCGGACGGTCGTCTCGTGGGCCTGGACTGGGATGGCGAGGCCCTGGCCGAGGCCCAGCGGCGATTGCAGCCCTTTGCCGGACGGGTATATTTGGCCCGCCGCAGCTGCGCCGCCATGGCTGAGGTGCTGGCCGAGGCCGGCATCGCGCAGGTGGATGGTGTGCTCCTGGATCTGGGCCTGTCCTCCTTGCAGCTGGATGCCAGCTCCCGGGGCTTCAGCTTCCGCCAGGACCAGCCCCTGGACATGCGCATGGATGACCGGGGGGGGCAGACCGCCGCGGACCTTCTGGCCGAGCTGCCCGAGGCGGAGCTGGCGGATCTTCTGGCCAGCTACGGTGAAGAGCGCTACGCCCGGCGGATCGCCCGCAGCCTGGCCGCCCGCCGCCGGCTGGCGCCGATCCGCACCAGCGCTGAGCTCTCCGAGCTGGTGCGGCGGGCGGTGCCCAGGCCGGCGCCCGGCGCCATCCATCCGGCTACCCGCACCTTCCAGGCCCTGCGCATGGCGGTGAATCGGGAGCTGGAGCAGGTGGACCAGGCTTTGAGCGCCGCCCGCCAGGTGCTGGCGCCGGGCGGCCGCTGTCTGGTCATCAGCTTCCACTCCCTGGAGGACCGCCTGGTGAAAACGCACTTCCGGGACCAGGCAGCCTGGCAGGTCCTGACCAGAAAGCCGGTGACGCCCGCGGCCGAGGAGAAGGCCGCCAATCCCCGCTCCCGCAGCGCCAAGCTGCGCGTGGCCGCTCGCGCGGCAGGGAGGCTCCCATGATCCGTGAGTACTCGGCAAGACCCATGGCCACCTTCCGCGGGGTTACCGTGATCGGTCTGCGGCGGGGCAGCGGCGCCAGCCATTCCGGCTGGCTTTGGCAGACGACCGGGATCATCGTCACCGGCGCCACCGCCCTGGCGGTGGTGGCCAGCCTCTGGCTGGGCTGGCAGATCCGGCAGGGACTGGCCGAGCTCGGCCAGCTGCGCCAGGAGCAGGTGACGATCAGCGAAAGGCATCGGCTCCTGAGCGCCCAGCGGGATGCCCTGTTGAGCCGGGAGGCCATCGAGGCCAAGGCTGCCGCCCGGCTGGGGCTTCTTCCACCCACCGACCAGCAGCGACGGACGCCCTGACGGAGACCTTGCCATGAGCAGGCCGGCAGCCGTCAGCAAGCGCCGACTCGCGCTGGCCGGCGCGGTGCTGGCCCTTTGTGTTGTTCTGGTCCTGGTGGCCCTGGAGGTTCCCCAGGTGACCGCCCGGCTGGCCGGGCCGCCAATCCCGGTGGCCGGGGAGACGCTTCCTGCTCCGGCCCCGGCCCGGGGTCCTGTCCTGGATCGCCGGGGACGCCCCCTGGCGGTCAGCCTTGCCCTGACCTCGGTTTACGCCCGCCCCCTGGAGCTGGCGGACATCCCTGCCGCGGCCCGGGGGCTGGCGCCTCTTCTGGGCTGGGACCAGTCAGTCCTTGCGCGGCGGCTGGAGACCGAGCGCAGCTTCCTGTGGCTGGGCCGGCATCTGGACCCGGCCACGGCCCAGGCCGTGGCTGGTCTCGGCTTGGCGGGCCTCTACTTCACAGTGCTTTCCGAGCGCTTCTACCCGGAAGGCCCTCTGGCTGCCCACGCCCTGGGCTTCGTTCGGGCCGGGCAGGGCCTGGAGGGTATCGAGCTGGCCTGGGATCGGCATCTGCGGGGCCTGGCCACGCCGGACGCCGCGGGGCCGCCGGCCCTGGTGCTCACCCTTGACCACGGCGCGCAGGCCCTGGTGGAGCAGGAGCTGGATCGGGCCCTGGCCGAGAGCGGGGCGACCGCGGGCTCGGCCGTGGCCTTGCACGTGGAGGACGGTGCCATCCTGGCCATAGCCAGTCGGCCGGGCTTCGATCCTAACACCTTCTGGACAGGGGATGACGCCGGCCGGCCCAACCGGGTGCTGGCCGAGCCCTTGCAGTCCACGGCCCTGATGCTCCTGTTCGAGCGGGCGGCGCGGCTGGCCGCGGAGACCGGTGTTGCCGCGGCGGCGCCGGTGGATGACGATGTGGGGACCGGCGGACCGGTGCTGGCTGCAGACCGGTGGAAGACGCCCCACCGGACCGTCCCCGTGGCGCCGCAGCCGGCTCTGACCTGGACCGACCTCGGTGAGGCCGGCCGGCTGAGCCCGGCGCGTCAAGCCTGGCTGGAGGGCCAAGTCGGGCCAGCGGGCCAGGAGCTGTTTGAGCGGCTGCGCACCGGCCTGGCCGCTTCGTCCCGCCACCTCGGCCTGGCCGAGGCCGGGGACGAGAGCCGCCCGGGACCGACCCTTTTCGATCTGGCCGCCGCCTTCGCCGTGCTGCTGAACGGCGGCCAGGGGCTGCGGCCACACCTGGTGGCCTGGCCGGCCGCCCCTGGCCAGGAGACGGCAGCAGCGCGCCAGCGCCTTCTGCCCCGGGAGGCCAGCCAGGCCCTCTTGCCCTTTCTGGAGGACATGGGACAGGCGGTGGCCGGGGATGGCCGGCTGGTGCAAGGTCTGTCGGCAGTGCGTCCGGAGGCACCAGCCGGTGGGGCGGAGGGGCCGCCCGCAGGGCTCCGCCAGGCCGTGCTGCTGGCGGTGGCTCCCGGCAAGGCGCCGGAGATCGTCCTGGTGGCGGCCGTAAGCGGCTGCGCCGGCCAGGTCGAGCAGGGCCAGCTCCTGGCCGGTCTGGCCAGGCGGGCCCTGCCCGCGGTGCTGGCCGCCGGCCGCCAGGCCCCGGTGTCGCCGCCGGCCGTGCCCCCGGATGCGGCCGCCTATGTCCAGGCCTGGCGGCGGTTGCACCACGCTCCTGGCGACGGCAGCGCCGGCGCCAGCGAGCCGGCGGCCCGCATGCCCGACCTCCGGGGCGAGAGCCTGCGCAAGGCCCTGCGTGAGATCGCTCCCCTGGGGCTGCCGGTGCGGATTGCCGGCAGCGGCCGGGTGGTGCAGCAACAGCCGGCCCCGGGCAGCGATCTCGCCCGGGCGGCGGAGTGTGTCCTGACCCTGGCGCCCGGCTCCTGAAGTGCGGCCGCGACCCGAACGGGTGGCATAGGTCCCATAGGTCCTATAGGTCCTGTAGGTCCCATAAACCCCACAGCGTCAGCCGGCGCAGCACGATTGAAGCTTCCACCCTCTCAACCATCATAGGGCAGCCCGTCCTTTCCTCCATGCCACCTGCGATCCACACCTCCCCAAGAAAGACCTTGCGCCAGCTCCTGGACGGGCTGCCCTATGATGCCTCGCCGGCTGCGGGTCCTCTGGAGATCGCCGCCCTGGCTGCCGACTCCCGGGAGGTGGTCCCCGGCACCCTGTTCCTGGCCCTGCCGGGCACCCACGTCGATGGCCATGCCTTCGTCGGCCAGGCCATCGAGCGGGGAGCGGCGGCGGTGGTGGTGCAGGCGGGCCATGGGATCGCTGGCCGCTCCTGGCCGGTGCCGGTGGTCCGGGTGGCGGACAGCCGGCAGGCAGCGGCGGCCGTGGCGGCCGCCTTCTGGGACCATCCCGAGGCGGCCCTCACCCTGGTGGGCATCACCGGCACCAACGGCAAGACCACGGTCTCGTTCCTGGTGGAGTCCATGCTGCGGGCCGCCGGCCTCTCGCCAGGGGTGATCGGCACCGTCAGCTACCGGTACGCCGGTCGCCAGGAGGCCGCCCCTTTCACCACCCCCGGCCCCCTGGCCTTGTTTCCGGTCCTGGCCCGGATGCGGGCCGCCGGCGTCAGCCATGTGGTCATGGAGGTCTCCTCCCATGCCCTGGCCCAGGAGCGGGTGGCGGGCTTGCGCTTCCAGGTGGCGGCCTTCACCAACCTGACCCGGGATCATCTGGACTTCCATGGCGACATGGAGGCCTATTTTGCCGCCAAGGCCCGGCTGTTCACCGAGCACCTGGCGGCCGGCGGCCGGGCGGTGGTGGCCTTGCCGGCCCGGGGGGCCGGCGGCCGGCCGCCGGCGGCGGACTGGAGCGATCGGCTTCTGGCCATGCTCCGGCAGCCGCTCCGTTGCGCCATCGACCAGCCGGTGGAGGTCCATGCGGCAGCGGCTGGTCAGACCTGGGAGGGGATTCGGGCCCGCATCGTTACCCCGGCCGGCGTCTTTGATCTGGGCTCGCCCCTTGTGGGCTCGTACAACCTGGCCAATCTGCTGGTGGCCGCCGGCATCGGTGTCGGCCTCGGCCTGCCGCTGGCCGGCATCGAGCGCGGCCTGGCCGCCCTTGCCGCCGTGCCTGGCCGGCTGGAGCGGGTGCCCTGCCGGGCCGGCGTCCAGGTCTTCGTGGACTATGCCCATACCCCGGATGCCCTGGCCTCGGTGCTGGGCACCCTGCGCGAGCTGGGGCCGGCCCGCCTGGTGGTGGTCTTCGGCTGCGGCGGCGATCGGGACGCCGGCAAGAGGCCCCAGATGGGGCGCATTGCCGGCGAGCTGGCGGATATCGTCCTCGTCACCTCGGACAATCCGCGCTCCGAGGCGCCGGAGGCCATCATGGCCGCCATCGAGCGGGGCTTAGCCGGCAGCCGCCTGGCCCGCAACCGGGCCGAGCTGCTCCTGAGCCAGCCCGGCCGCACCGGCTACGACCTGGTGCCCTGCCGCCGCCAAGCCATTGCGACCGCCGTTTCCCTGGCCCGGCCGGGCGATGTGGTGCTCATTGCCGGCAAGGGCCATGAGACCTATCAGATCATCGGCGGCAGCCGCCGCCAGTTCGACGACCGGCTCCAGGCCCGCCTGGCCACCCTGGCGGCCATGGCCACCGGGCCGGCCGCTCCCTCGGATGCCCTCGGCGGGCAGGCGGCCTGAGCATGCCAATTCGTCCCGCCAGCGTTCATAAGAAGGCCGGTGCCATGCCCCAGCCAGCCGCCCCCCGGCGTCCGTCCCTGGCCGCCAGTGCCGGGCCTGCCTGGACGGTGGCCGACCTGGCCCTGGCCACCGGCGGCCGGCTCCTCGGCCCGGCCGACGCCACGGTCGCCGGCATTGGCACCGACTCCCGGGCCCTGACCGCCGGCCAGGCGTTCGTGGCCCTGATGGGCGAGCGCTTCGACGGCCATGCCTTTCTGCCCGCGGCCCTGGAGCACGGGGCCGGCGCCCTGGTGGTCTCCCGGCTGCCCGACCCTTTGCCGCCGGTGCCGGTGGTGCTGGTGGAGGATACCCTGACCGCGCTGGGCGATCTGGCGGCCTGGCACCGCCGCTGCCATCCCTCCTGTTGCGTGCTGGCCGTAACCGGCTCCGCGGGCAAGACCACGGTCAAGGAGATGACCGCCGCCATCCTCAGCCAGCGCTGGCGCATCCTCAAGACCGAGGGCAACCGCAACAACCTCATTGGCCTGCCGCTCACCCTCCTGGGTCTCACCGCCCGGCACCGCGCCGCGGTGCTGGAGATGGGCATGAACCGGCCAGGCGAGATCGCACGTCTTGCCGCCATCGCTGATCCGGCGCTGGGCTGCATCACCAACGTACAGCCGGTCCACCTGGAGGGGCTGGGGGATCTGGCCGGGGTGGCCCGGGCCAAGGAGGAGCTTTTCGCCAACCTTCGCCCCGCCGCTCGCCTGGTGGTCAACCTCGACGACCCCCTGGTCCGGGTCATGGCCCGCCGCTATCCCCAGGCCCAGCTGACCTTCGGCCTGAGGCGGGGGGCCCTGATCCGAGCCACCCGTATCCGCTCCCTGGGGCGGGATGGCGTGGCCTTCACCCTCGATCTGCCCGACGGCCGGGTCCGGGTGCGGCTGGCCGCCTTGGGCCGCCACAACGTGACCAATGCCCTGGCTGCTGCGGCCCTGGCTCATGGCGCCGGCTGCTCGCCCGAGCAGGTGGCGACCGGGCTCGCCGCCTTCCGTCCCCACAGCCAGCGGCTGGAGATCCGCACCCTGGCCGACGGCCGCCTGCTGATGGTGGATTGCTACAACGCCGCCCCCGGCTCCATGGCCGCGGCCCTGGCCACGGTGGCCGAGCTGGCGGCCGGCCGGCGGGCAGTGGCGATCCTGGGCGACATGCTGGAGCTGGGACCGGCGGCGGCCGCAGCCCACCGCCAGCTGGGGGAGCAGGTGGCAGCCCACGGTTTTGCCGGCCTGCTCGCCTGCGGCCAGTTTGCCGAGACCGTGGTGGCCGGCGCCCGGGCGGGCGGCCTCAAGCCGGACGAGGCCAAGGCTATGGCCGGCAAGGAGGCGATCGTGGCGGAGCTTGCCGCCTGGACCGCGGCCGGCCGGCTGGCCGCCGGCGACTGGCTCCTGGTGAAGGGCTCCCGGGGCATGCGCATGGAGACCATTGTCACCGCTCTGACCCAGGGCTCGGGGGAGGGACGCTGATGCTCTACCATCTCCTCTATCCCCTGCATACCGCCTTCACCCCGTTCAACGTCTTCCGCTACATCACCTTCCGGACCCTGGGCGCCACGGTGACGGCCCTCGTCATCGCGCTGTGGCTGGGGCCGGCCTTCATCCGCAGCATGCAGCGCTACCAGATCGGCCAGGTGGTCCGGGACGACGGGCCCCAGACCCATCTGGCCAAGACCGGCGTGCCCACCATGGGCGGCATCCTCATCCTTCTGGCCCTGGGTGTGGCCACCCTCCTCTGGGTGGACCTCACCAACCGCTTCATCTGGATGGTTCTGGGGCTCACCCTCTGGTACGGCCTCATCGGCTTTCTGGACGACTACCGCAAGATCAAGCTCAAGAACCCCAAGGGCCTGGCGCCGCGCTGGAAGTTCCTCATGCAGGTGGCCGGCGCCTCGGTGGTGGCGGTGCTCCTGTTCCGCCATGCCGAGTTCGATGGCGTCCTGGCCCTGCCCTTTTTCAAGAATCTGCAGCCGGACCTGGGGATCTGGTACATCCCCTTCGCCATCTTCGTGGTGGTGGGCTGCTCCAATGCCGTCAACCTCACCGACGGCCTGGACGGCCTGGCCACCGGCCCCACCGTCATCACCGCGGCGGTCTACCTGCTCTTCTCCTACCTGGCCGGTCATGCCACCCTGGCGGCCTATCTGCAAATCCCGGCCGTGCGGGGCGCCGGCGAGCTGGCGGTCTTCTGCGGCGCCTTGGTCGGGGCCAGTCTGGGCTTTCTGTGGTTCAACGCCTATCCGGCCCAGATGTTCATGGGCGACGTCGGGGCCCTGGCCCTGGGGGGGGCCCTGGGACTGGTGGCAGTGGTCATCAAGCAGGAGATCCTTCTCGCCATCGTGGGCGGCATCTTCGTGGTGGAGGCCCTGTCGGTCATCTTCCAGGTGGGCTATTTCAAGATGTCCGGCGGCAAGCGCATCTTCCGCATGGCGCCCCTGCACCACCATTTCGAGGTCAAGGGCTGGGTGGAGCCCAAGGTCATCGTCCGGTTCTGGATCGTCTCCATCGTCCTGGCCCTCCTGGCCCTGGGCACCCTGAAGCTGAGGTGAGGCCATGCGGGTGGTGGTGATGGGCATCGGCAAGTCAGGGCTGGCGGCGGTCCGCCATTTCCGGCGCCAGGGGGTGACGGTGGCGGTCTCCGAGGTCACACCCGCCGAGCGGCTGGATCAGGGCCTGGTGGCGGCCTTGCGCCGGGACGGCATCGAGCTGGAGGCCGGCGGCCACACGGCTGCCTTCCTGGCCCGGGCCGACCGCATCGTGGTCAGCCCCGGGGTGCCCCTGGACGAGCCGGCCCTGGCGGCAGCTCGGGCCCAGGGCATCCCCGTGGCCGGCGAGCTGGCGGTGGCCGCCCCCCTGGTGACCGCCCCCCTGGTGGCGGTCACCGGCACCAACGGCAAGACCACCACCTGCACCCTCCTGGGCGGCTTGTTGGCGGCTGCCGGCCAGGAGGTGTTTGTGGGCGGCAACATCGGCACCCCGCTGCTCGAGCACGTGGATGGCCCGCGACAGGCCCAGGTCATTGTCTGCGAGGTGTCGAGCTTCCAGCTC
>JBFMBH010000028.1 GCA_040755095.1 Thermodesulfobacteriota bacterium | reverse complement strand
CCGGCGCGTAGCCGCCCGGGATGACAATGGCATCGTAGTCGGCCGCTACCACCTCCTGCATCCCCTTGTCGGCCCGTACGGGCAGCCCGGCCTTGCCGGTGCATACCTGCCCCGCCCTGGGGCCCACGATGTGGACCTCGGCCCCGGCCTCCTTGAGACGGTAGTACGGGTACCAGAGCTCCAGGTCGTTGTACAGGGTCTCCGCCAGAATGATCACCTTCTTGCCCGTGAGCTGCATATCCTTGTCCTCCCTTTGCGGCATCTCTTGAAGGCAGCCGGCACCGATCTGCCCCGGCACTCCCCCCCGCGCATGGGGGGTCGCCTGATCCCCACACCAATCCTGTGCCAGAAGCCCGACCTGAGGCCAGGGGTCACTGGCGTGCAACTTGTAATGACGAAGGGGATGATGGAAATACAGAAGACGATGCTGCCGGAGAAATGAAGCACCTCCGGCAGGGGGGATCGGGGGTGCAGCAGACGCCGGATGGGGGAGAGTTGCCATGCGCGGGGCGCACCCGAATGGGTGAAACGCCGGAAGTTCGCCATGGTGGCCGCCCATAGGTCCTATAGGTCCTATACGTCCCATGGGCCATGGGAGCCATGGGACCTGTAGATTGCCATACCCAGGGCGCCAAAATGAATGAACCGCCCGGAAGCCCGCTCTGGTGGCCGTTGTTTCTTCAGAGTGCGGTGGCGCACCCGCGGCCCGTGCCTGCCGGATGATCCCCCGCACGTGGCGCATCTGCGTGCATCACCGGCAGGGCTCATGGCGGTGCGGTGGCGCGCCAAGCTCCATCCGTCCCCGCCGTCACTGCACGGTATACGTGAGCTCATCCATCAGCTTCCGCTCACCCACCACCGCCTTGGCCTTGATGGTGTAGACCCCCTTCTTCGAGAGGTCCACGTCCGCGCCATAGCCGCCGCCCATGCTCATGGCCATCGCCTTCTGCTCGACGCCGTCCGGGCCGGTCACCAGGTAGCCGACCGTTGCATCCTCGATGGGCTTGCCATCCGGCCCGCGAAGGGAGACTACCAGGTGGTGCGATTTCATCTGGCTCATGTCGTGGCCCGCCATGGAGGAGCCTTCCATCTTCTTCATGTCGATCAGACCGTAGGACAGCTTGTAGCCGTCCGTTTCCGACGTATGGATCTCGGTAGCCTTCGGCCCGCTGTCTTCCACCGCCTTGTCATGTTCCGGCATACCGTGCTGCGCGGTCATGCCTGTGTGACCCGACATTCCGCTCCCCGCGGGCGTGGCCTGCTGCCCGGACATCCCCTGCTGGCGGCCAGACATGTCGTCATGGCCACCGGACATCCCGCCAGCGTTCATGCCACCATGGGCGGTGGCGGTCAGCGCCACGGCCGCCGCCACGGCGGTGAAGGTCCTCATTGCGGTCTTGTTCATGTGGGTTCTCCTCGTACGTGTGAATTGTCCTGCCGTCGCCATTCCCTGTTCGATTTTCGTTCCTCACCCCTCCTTATCCGTTGCTCGTTCCTGGCTATTCGCCTCGGACTCCTCCGCTTCCGGTCCTTCAACCAGGGCGACGTCCGGGGACCAGCCCTTCCAGAAGTAGTACACCACCGGAATGATGATGAGCGTGAGGATGGTGGAGGAGATCAGGCCGCCGACCATGGGCGCGGCGATCCGCTTCATCACCTCCGAGCCGGTCTCGGTGCCGAACATGATGGGCAAAAGGCCGATCAGGGTAGTCGACACGGTCATGAGCTTGGGCCGTACCCGCTCCACCGCGCCTTCCACGATCGCGGCGTTCAAGTCGGCCCTGGTGCGCATCCGCCCCTGGGCCCGGCGCCGCTTGAATGATTCGTCCAGATACACCAGCATCACCACCCCGGTCTCAGCGGCCAGACCTGCAAGGGCGATGAATCCGACGATCACCGCCACCGACAGGTTGTAGCCGAGAAGGTACAAAAGCCAGATACCGCCCACCAGGGCCGCCGGGAGGCTGCCCATCACGATCGCCGCCTCGGTCACCTCGCCGAAGTGGACATAGAGAAGCAGGAAGATGATGATGAGCGTAACCGGCACGATCACGTTCAACGTGCGGCGCGCCCGTTCCATGTACTCGTACTGGCCGGACCAGACCATCGAATATCCCGGCGGAAACCCCACCTCCCGGCCGACGATCTCCTTGGCCCGCTCAACGTAGCTGCCCACGTCCACGCCCTTCAGGTCCACGTAGATCCAGGCTGTGCGGCGAGCGTTTTCGCTCTTGATTCCCGGCGGACCCTTGTGGATCGAAAGCTCGGCCAACTGCCCAAGCGGCACCTGTGCCCCGGTGGGCGTGGGCACGAGCACGCGGCGAAGCTTCTCCACGTCGTCCCGGAGCTCGCGGCTGTAGCGGAGGCTCACCGGATAGCGCTCCAGCCCTTCCACCGTATAGGTCACGTTCATGCCGCCGATGGCCGACATGATCACGTCCTGCACGTCGCCCACACTCAGGCCGTAGCGGGCGATCTCGTCGCGGTCGATCCTGAAGTCCAGGTAGTTGCCGCCGGTCACGCGCTCGGAATAGGCCGAGAGCGTGCCGGGGATCTGGCGCACCACCGCCTCGATCCGCGCACCGAGGTCCGAAAGGGTCTGCAGGTCCGGCCCCATGAGCTTGATGCCCACCGGCGTCTTGATGCCGGTCGAGAGCATGTCGATCCTGGTCTTGATCGGCATGGTCCAGGCGTTGGTCAGCCCGGGAAACCGGATCGCCTGGTTCAGCTCATCCACCAGCTCGTCAACAGTGATGTGGCGCTCCTCCGGCCAGATCCACGTGAAAGGCTCTTTCAGGAAGCCCGGCCAGCCGGAGAAGAAGCGGTCGACCTTCCTCTTTCTCCATTCGTGGAGCTTTTGCCCCTGCTTCTTCTCCGGCCAGACCCAGGTGAGCGGCTCCTTGAGCCAGCCGGGCCAGCCGGAGAAGAAACGGGCAACCGGTATCTCTTCGTACTCCACCTGCGGCCGGAGCATGATGGTGGTTTCGATCATCGAAAGCGGCGCCGGATCGGTGGCGGTCTCGGCCCGGCCGATCTTGCCCAGGGTGTGATGCACCTCCGGGAAGCTCCGGATGATCTTGTCGGTCTGCTGCAGGAGCTCCCTGGCCTTGGTGGTGGACAGACCCGGTAGCGTGGTCGGCATATAGAGCAGGTCGCCCTCGTTCAAGGGCGGCATGAACTCGCTTCCAAGGCGCGCCAGAGGAAACCAGGTGAACAGCACGATGAGCACGGTCGCCACCGCCGTGGTCTTCCGCCATTCGAGCACCGCGTGGATGACCGGAAGATAGCACCGGATGAGCCAGCGGCTCAGCGGGTGCCGGCTTTCGGCGATCGTCTGCTGCGGGATGAGGGTGACCGCCGCAAAGGCCGAGACCAGAAGACCGCCAACCAGTGCCCAGTCCGGAAGCTCCACCCCGGCGAGCCCGCCCAGGATCACCAGCACCGGCGGGCCGGCCACGGCCATGATCCAGGTGCGGCGGCGGCGCCTTGCGGAGGTCCCAGGGGAAAAGACCTCGGACCGGACAAAAAAGGTCATGAGCACCGGGATGATCGTGATCGCCAGAAACGAGCTTGCCGCCATCGCAAAGGTCTTGGTATAGGCAAGGGGCCGGAACAGCCGGCCCGACTGCTCCTGCAGCGCAAACACCGGCAGGAAGGAGACCGCGATGATGAGCAGGCTGTAGAAAAGCGCCGGCCCCACCTCCTTCGACGCATCCACCATGATCTCGATATGAGGCCGCCGGCCGGCTTCGCGCTCCAGGTGCTTGTGGGCGTTTTCCACCAGCACCACCGAGGCGTCGACCATCACGCCGATAGCTATGGCGATGCCGCCAAGGCTCATGATGTTGGCGTTGATACCGAGCGGATACATGATCAGAAACGAGATCAGGATACCCACCGGCAGCGTGAAGATCGCCACAAAGGCCGACCGCATGTGCAGCAGGAAGATGACGCAGATGAGGGCCACCACGGTCATTTCCTCGACCAGCTTGCCCTTCATGGTGGCCACAGCCCGCTCGATCAGCCCCGACCGGTCGTAGCCGGCCTCGATGACCACGCCCTCGGGCAGGCCTTTTTCGAGCTCCTTGAGCTTTTCCTTCACACCCCTAATCACCTGGAGGGCGTTGGCGCCCACGCGCATCACCACAACGCCGCCGGCCACCTCGCCTTCGCCGTTCCATTCCAGAATGCCGCGCCGCAGCTCCGGGCCGATCTGGATGTTCGCGATGTTCTTCAGCAGAACCGGTGTGCCCATGGCATCCACGGCCACGGCCACCTTTTCCAGGTCTTCCCGCGACCTGATATATCCCAGGCCCCGGACCATGAGCTCGGCCTCGCCCATCTCGATCAGCCGGCCGCCCACGTCGTTGTTGGCCCTCTGTATGGCGGCGCGGACCTTCTGGATCGGCAGGTTGTAGGCAAGAAGCTTGTTGGGGTCGACCTCCACCTGGTACTGCTTGACGAAGCCGCCCACGCTGGCCACCTCGGACACACCCGGAAGGGCGGTGAGCTCGTACCGGAGATACCAGTCCTGGATCGAGCGCAGCTCCTGCAGGTCGTGGGTGCCGGTGGTATCCCTGAGCACGTATTCGTAGATCCAGCCCACGCCGGTGCCGTCCGGCCCCAGGGTAGGGGTTACGCCCCGGGGCAGCCGTCCTGCCACGAAGCTCAGATATTCGAGCACGCGCGATCTGGCCCAGTAAAGGTCGGTTCCGTCCTCGAAGATGATGTAGACAAAGGAGAGGCCGAAGAACGAATACCCGCGGACCACCTTGGCGTAGGGGACTGCGAGCATGGCGGTGGTAAGAGGGTAGGTCACCTGGTCCTCCACCACCTGAGGCGCCTGTCCGGGATAATCGGTGTAGATGATCACCTGCACATCGGAGAGATCCGGGATGGCGTCCAGTGGCGTGCTCACCATCGCCAGCACGCCGGCCAGGATTACAAACAGCGTGGCCAGGATCACCATGAACCGGTGACGGATGGACCATTCGATGATCTTCTCGATCATGGGTTGTCGTCCAGGACGGGTACAGACGAATTCGGGGCTCGATCGTGGCCTTTCTTACATGTCCTCAAAGAAGTCCTCGTCCGCGCTCGGCTTTTTCGCCTTCTCCGGCGTCGCCTTCTCCGGCTCGCGCATCTTCTGGACCGCCTCCTTGAGCTTCGACTCGGAATCAAGGAGGAACTGGCCCGAGGTCACCACCACCTCGCCCGGCGCCAGTCCCGTGAGCACCTGAACCCGGCCGCCTCCAACCGTGACGCCGAGGGTCACCTCGCGCGGCGAAAATTTTCCGTCGCCGCGAGTCACGAAGACCACGTTTCGCTCCCCGGAACGGATCACCGCCTCGGCCGGGACGAGCAGGCCCTGGCCAAGCCCCTGGTTGATGATCCGGACGTCGGCGTACATCTCGGGCTTCAGATCCAGGTCGGGGTTCTCGAATTCAAGGCGGACCACCACGTCGCGGGTCTTCTGCTGGAGATACGGATAGACATAGGCCACCTGGCCCACGTACTCCCGGCCCGGCTCGTAGGGAAGCGTCATCCGCGCCTCCTGGCCCTTCTCAACCCACGGCAGCTCGTATTCGTAGATATGCGCCTCGACCCATACGCGCGAAAGGTCGGCGATGTTGTAAACGGTGGTGCCTGCCTTGACGAATGTGCCCTCCACCACGTTCTTCATCATGACCACGCCACTGAAGGGCGAGCGGATCGTCAGGGTCTTTCTTGCCTTGCCGGTCGTCTCGATGGCGCGGATCTCCTCGTCGGGGATGTCCCAGTACTCCAGGCGGCGGCGGGCCGACTGGAGCAGGTCCCTGCCGCTGTCGCCAGGCATACCGGCCAGGCTCCTGAGCGCCACGCGGTACTCCTCCTGGGCTGTCACCAGCTCGGGCGAATAGATGTCGAAGAGCGGATCGCCCTTCTTCACGATCCGGCCGGTGAAGTCGACGTGGAGCTTCTCGACCCAGCCGCTTATCTTCGGGCTCACCTGGGCCGTCCGGGTTTCGTCAGAGGTCACATGGCCGTAGGTGCGGATCGTACGGGCAAGAGGCCCCTTTTCCGCCACGGCGGTGCGGATGCCCATGTTCTGCTGCATGACCGGGTCAACCGTGACATCAGCTCCGCCCGCCACCTCGTCCTCGTAGACCGGCACCAGGTCCATGCCCATCTTGCTCTTGCCCGGCTTGTCGTAGATCTCCAGGGGGTTCATGGGCGCCCGCCAGTAGATGACCTTCCGCTCCTTGCCGGCGGCTGCCGCCCTGTCGCCGGCCGGTACGGGCGGCGCGGGTCGCGGCCCCAGATGGCCCGTCATCCACGCCAGGCCCCCGGCAATGGCCAGGGTCGCGACGGCCGTCAAAGCCGCCACCACGAGCGGCGATTTCCTATGCATCGTTTGCACCTGCCGTCTCCACGAGATCATGCGTCCCTACGGATTGTTGGCCACCAGCGGCGACAGACCAACCATCTCTTCCAGCTCGGCCAGGGCCGCGCCCACGTCGCCGCGTGCCCGTTCGGCCGCGAGGTTGGCCGAAAGCCAATCGGCATACGACGCGATGACGTCGGCAAAGCCCACGCTTCCGGTTTCGTATCCCCTGGTTGCAACATCGAGCGCGGCTTGCGACAGGCCCACGATCCGGTCCCTGTGCAGCTCCCGCTGGCGGCGGGCCTTGTCAAGCCTGAACCAGGCCTCGCGAACGCCCGACAGCGTGGCGTCCTTGAGCTTCCGGAGCTCGCTCTTCATGGCGGCAAGCTGCTGCCTGGCTTCCCGGAGATAGGCGTCGTTCGTGCCGATCCAGGGCATCTTCGGAAGTCCTGCGCCCATGGACGCCGTGGTGGTCACGCCAAAGGGCTCCTGCATCGCCGCGCTGCCCACCTGATTCACCGCCTCATCGTCGTAGAATGACCAGCCAGGCGTATCGGTGGGGTAGATCATCGTTTCAGCCAGCTCGATCATCCGCTCCATCCTGGCGATTCCTGCCTCCAGCCACCGGATCTCCTGCCTGCGCTGGAGGGCAACGGGATAGAGCGCCTCGGGCCGAGCGGTCCAACCGGCAGGCTCCGCGAGAAGGGGCGCGCCGATGGCCGCGTCCGGCGGCAGATCCACGAGCTCCCGGATCCTGGCCCGGAGCGTGGCGGTATTCTCGGCGATCGTCCTCAGCTCGTCCTCGGCTGTCTCGCGGCGGATCCGCACCTTGATCACGTCCTGAAAGCTCGTCTTGCCGGTTTCGTACCGGGTGGCGGCCACGGCCTCCAGGTGGCGAAGAAGCCCGAGCATCCTGTCCATGATCCGGCTTGCCTGGTGCGAGAAGGTCAGGCTCCAGCAGGCCTTCCTGGCCATGGTGAGCGCGGAGCGTCTGGCGATCTCCAGCTTTTCCCTTTCGGCTGTCACGGCCTGTGTCACCACCTCGCCCTTCAAGGCCAGAACGCCGGGAAACGGGAAGCGCTTGTCGATCGGCTCCCTGCCCTTCATCGGCCCAACGCCGGTCATGAGCGATTCGGTGAAGGCCGAGTACTGGCGGAGAACGTCATCAAGCGCGGACACCTGGCTGTACTGCTGGATGGCTCCGCGCAGCCGGGCTCCTGCCGCGGCAATGCCAGGGTTGCGAAGAAGGACGAGGCCTTCGAGAGCCTCCAGGGAGAATCCGCCGGAAAGCCGAGCTGCAGCCGCGGCCGCGTCTCCGGCAGCCGGGCCGAGCTGGGAGAGAAGGCCCGGGTCGAGGCGGTAGAAGGCCTCGGCGGGAGATGGCTGCGCCAAGGCCTGCTCCCAGCTCGCCTGCATCTCTTCCAGGCTCTTCTTCTGCCGGGTGAAGGCGTCATCCGGGGACGGTGCCGCAGCCTCTCCGGACACCAGCCCGCTACCCGCCGCAACAAAGACCGGTGGCTCGTAGGAGGACCAGTCTCCCAGCATCTCGCGGTATCCGGCTGCGACCGTGCCTGTTGTCATGAAAAATATCACCACAGCAAAGACAGACTCGACCGTGCCAGCGCTCCTGGACAAGACCTGAGCCACGAAGTCCAATAATCCCTTCACGGCGCCGCCTCCGGTCTTGCCGGCTCCTGGTCGCCGCTCTCGCGCCAGGTCAGGCTGCGGCCGGCCAGGCGCTCGAGCCGGGCCAGATACTTTTCGTGGTCAGCTTGAGCCCGCAGAAGCGCCAGTTGGAAGTTGATCCAGACGCCGTGGGTCTCCACGTAGTCAGAGAAGCTCCCCTGGCCCTGCCGGTACCAGGTTTCGGCCAGCTCCATGGATCGGGCCGCCTGCGGGATCAACTGATCCTGGTAGAGCCGGACGAGACGGCCGGCGTTCTGCAAACGAAACCAGGCCGCGCTGATCATCGCCCTGGTGTCGTTGACCTGCAGGCGGCGCATCGCCTCGGCCTTGGCCTGCTCCGCCTCGGCCTGCTCGATGCGGCCTGCCGACTTGCCCAGCCAAAGAGGGATGCTCACGCCCATCTGTATGCCCACCGCATCGCGTCCGGCCTCGGCCGGCCGCACGGCGACATCCGGCTCGCCGATGCCGCCGTAGAAGAGGCCAACCCTGAATTCGGGCAAAGACTGGTACCAGGCCAGCCCTGCCTTGGCCCGCGCCTTTTCGACCATGGCGCCGGCAATGGCGATCTCCTGGCGGTTCATCTGGGCCACGTCGCTGATCTCCGCAAAAGAGAAGGCAAGCTGCGCGCGCTCCATCGCCACCGGGCCGACAGGCGCATCGGGCGCGCGGTCCAAGAGGACGTTCAGTCGGGCGATCTCGGTCGATTCCAGCTCGTCAAGCAGGAGCCGGTCGTACATGAGCTGGGCCGACTGGGACTGGGCCTTGGCCACGTCGGTGAGGGTGGCCCGGTCGCCGGCATACGCGGTTTCAGCCACGCGCCGAAGCTGATCCAGAAGGTCCCGGCTCTGGTCGAGCGCCTTCTTGGCTCCGCGAATGTAGGCAAGCTCGCTGGCCGATTCCCGGATCTGCGCGACCACGTCGCGCACCGCCTTGTCAAGCTCAAGCTGGGCCGCCCGGACATCCGCCCGCACCACCTCGCCGGCCTTGGACAGGGTGCCGGGAAACGGAAACATCTGCGTCACGGTGATGTTCCAGTCCTGCGGCCCCAGACGGGTCTCGATCGGATCCGGATACCAGGTCCCCATGACCTGGGGATCGGGAAGCCCGGTCGTCACGCGGTACTGCTCGACCGCGGCCCGCCAGGCGGCACGGGCCGAGGCGATGGCGGGGTTGGCGGCGTAAGCGTAGCTGGCCAGCTCGGCAGGGGTCGGTCCACTGCTCATTCTTTCTTCAAAGAGCCGCCGGTCGCCGTCCTGGCCGGCCAACCCGGCCGTTGCCACGGGGGTGATGCCCAGACACAGGGCCAGAAAGAGAAGCGAGAATCGAACGTCGAACAAAGGATGTCGAATATCGCCGTTGCCGGGAAAGGCCATCATGGCCGGCTCTGATCCTTTTTGGGGCATCTGTGATGGACCGGCTGGACTCCTCCGTTTGCTCACCTGCTCCCTTCCAGCAGCAACACTCGTACCAGAACAGGTGGCCGGAATGCCTTGGCGTCCGCCGGCCAGGCACCGGCCCGCCGGACGACCGGCCCCTTGCCGGGGGCGGCGGGGCCTTTCCCCGGTGTCCTGTGCGCCAGGAGGAAGTCCTGTCGTCCGAGACGGGGCGCGGCGCTGGCCAAGTCCGGGATCGTCCCTGCCGGAGCACAGGTGGCCAACGGCCCTGGCATTCTTGTTGCCAGGGTGGACGCAAGAAGCCCACCGGCGGCAGCCGATGCGGGCAGCGCACCAGCCGACCGTCCCCGGCCTGTACCGCGAAAGGCGAGCCGGAGAATGAAGCGTCGGGCCGCACCACCCGGGCCAGAGGCCCGATCGGGTCCCTGGCATGCAACTTGTAGCGGACCACTCATGGGGCGGCCGAAGCCAGAACCAGGCGACCGAGGTGACGAGCGTGCAGGCACGGGGACTGCTGATGATCGAGCATCGGCTGATCGAACGGACCATTGCAGCCATGGGCCGCATGCTCCGAGACGCCAAGGCCGGCCAGGGGATCGATCCCCGGCGGCTGGACCTGGTGACGGATTTCATCCACACCTATGCCGACCGGACCCACCACGGCAAAGAGGAAGACATCCTCTTCCAGGAGCTGCGGAGCCGGCCCCTGACCGAGCCGGACCGCCAGCTCATGGCGGAGCTGGTCCAGGAGCATGCCCGCAGCCGCGCGGTGAACGGGCAGCTCGTCGCGGCCAATGCCCGGCACCGGCAGGGCGACCCGGCGGCCCTGGCCGAGATTACGGCCGGGCTCCAGACCCTGGTCGATCTTTATCCCGCCCACATCGACAAGGAGGACCGGCAGTTCTTCCCTGCCGCCCGGGCCTGTCTCAGCCCCGAGGAGGACCGGCAGCTCCTGGAGGCCTTCCTTCGGTTCGACCAGGGCATGATTCACGAAAAATACCAGACCGTAGTCGCTGCCCTGGAAGAGGCATGAAAGGCGCCAGCCGTGGGGAGGGAACGATGGGCCGCAGCACAAAGGCAGCGCTGGTGGTGGTGGATGTGCAGACCGACTTCCTGCCCGGCGGGGCTTTGCCGGTGGAGGACGGCGACCGGATTCTGCCGGCGGTGGGCGCCCTCATGGCCTCCTTCCGGTTCGATACCGTGGTGGCCACCCTGGACTGGCACCCGCCGGGCCACGTCTCTTTTGCCTCCAGCCACCCGGGCGCCAGGCCCTTCGAGTCCCTGGAGAGCCGCGGCCAGCGCCAGACGTTGTGGCCCGACCACTGCGTGCAGGGAACGCCGGGCGCCGAGCTGACCCCGTGGCTGTCCTGGGTACGACTCGATGCCCTGATCCGCAAGGGCACCGCCAGGGACGTCGAGGCGGTGAGCGGCTTTGGCAGCACCCCCGACCAGGAGGGCAGGACACGGCCGACTGGCCTGGCCGGCTACCTCAAGGACCGGGGGATCGAGCAGGTCTATCTGTGCGGGCTGGCGCGGGATATCTGTGTGCGCTGGACAGCGCTGGACGCCGTGGGCGCCGGCTTCGGGACGATCCTCGTCTGGGACGCCTGCCGGCCGGTGGATCCGAACAGCGATGAGCCGGTGCGCCGCGAGCTGCAAAGCCACGGCGTGGCCCTGGGCAGCGCCGAGGATCTCCTCTGACGGGCATGACAGAAGCGAATATCGAATGTCGAACAAGGAATGTCCAACCGCGTCAAGGGACCGGCAGGAACTGATCCGAAACGTCAACGACCGGTCCCTTCATCCTTCGATATTCCTTGTTGGACATTCTGCGGTTCGTCTTATCCCTCCTTGCCCCCGGCGGCAAGCCGGCACGGTGAGCGCCATGACTGAAGGAAGAGCAACAAGTCCCGAGGAGATGCTCGCCAGGACCTTCGTGGAGCTGGAGCGGATGATTGGCGAGGAGAGGGCGAAACGAAGGCACGAAGGGCTCTCACGCCGGCCGGCGGCGGCCGGGGGGGTGCGGGCCGCCCCGGCGGCACCCGCGGCGATCGGTGATCGCCGGCCGGCCCTGGCCGATCTGTGGTGAAGACCGGCGGCCGCCGGACGTTGATCCCGGATCCGACCTGTCCGGCGGGTCCGATTGCCAGCCGGCCGGCACGGCGCGGGGCCGCGGAGCAGAAGACGGAGACAGGTCATGAACCCGAACGAGCGCCGGACTGCGGAGGGGATCCTCTTCACCGACCAGTACCAGCTGACCATGGCCCAGCTCTACTTCCGGGCGGGCATCCACGAAAAGCGGGCCCAGTTCGACCACTTCTTCCGCAAGTACCCCAACTACGGCGCCCATCAGGCCGGCTACTGCGTCAGTGCCGGCCTGGGCTGGCTGGTGGACTGGCTGGCCAGTGCCCGCTTCCGGCCGGAGGATCTTGCCTGTCTGCGCGGCATGCGCAGCCGGACCGGCGCCCCGCTCTTTGCCGAGGATTTTCTGGCCTGGCTGGCCGGCCATGGCCATTTCGGCGCCATCAGCCTGGCGGCAGTGCCGGAAGGCCGGGTGGTGCATGCCAATGCCCCCCTGACCGTGGCCACCGGCCCGCTGGCCATGGTGCAGATCCTGGAAAGCCCGCTCCTCAATCTGCTCAACTACCAGACCCTCATCGCCACCAAGGCGGCCCGGGTGCGTGCTGCTGCCGGGGGCGGGCAGGTGCTGGAGTTCGGCCTGCGCCGGGCCCCGGAGCGGGGCGCCAATGCCGGGGCGCGGGCCGCCCTCATCGGCGGCGCCGACTTCTCCTCCAACGCCGGCATCTCCCATGTCCTGGGCCTGCCGCCCAAGGGCACCCACGCCCACAGCATGGTGCAGGCCTTCATGGCCCTGGGCGGCGACGAGCTGGCGGCCTTCCGGGCCTACGCCGAGGTCTACCCGGACGATTGTCTGCTCCTGGTGGACACGGTGAACACCCTGGACAGCGGGGTGCCCAACGCCATCCGGGTCTTCGAGGAGCTGCGGCGCCAAGGGCACCAGCCCGTGGGCATCCGCCTCGACTCCGGCGACCTGGCCTATCTTGCCATCCAGGCGGCCAGGATGCTCAACGAGGCCGGCTTTCCCGAGGCCCGTATCGTGCTGTCCAACGAGCTCGACGAGCTGGTGATCTGGCAGATCGTAAGCCAGATCCGCGGCGAGGCCGGCCGAGCCGGCGTGGAGCCGGAGGCCCTGATCGGCCGGCTCGTCTACGGGGTCGGCACCCGCCTCATCACCTCCCAGGGCGCAGCGGCCCTGGACGGGGTGTACAAGCTGGTGGGCATCGAGTGGCACGGCCAATGGCAGCCGGCCATCAAGATCTCCGAAAGCCCGGCCAAGACGATCAATCCGGGCCGGAAACAGGTCTGGCGGCTCTATGACCGGCGCGGCAAGGCCTTCGCCGACCTGGTCTGCCTGGACGACGAACAGCCGGCTGCGGACCAGGACCTCACCCTGCACCACCCGGTGGATCATGGCAAGCGCCGGCACCTGGAGCCGGGCGCCCTCTCCGGGCTGGAGCCGCTCCTGGTCGATGTGGTCCGGGACGGCACCCCGGTGCAGGAGCCGCAGGACATCGCCGTCTTCCGCCAACGCCGGCAGCTCGACGAGGAGCGGCTGGACGCCGGTGTGCGGCGCCTCATCAACCCCCACGTCTACCATGTTTCCCTGAGCAGCCGCCTGTGGGACCTCAAGCAGCGCCTGATCGCCGCCGCCCGGAAGGGGAGGAGCCCGGACCCGGAATAGCGGCCGCAGCGCCACCGGCCAAGGGCTTTTCAGGGTTCCAGCCGGAAGGTGGAGTGGTCGCAGACCGGGCAGCGGGGCAGGTGGCCAGCCTTCTCCAGATGGACAAGGTGGCCGCAGGAGGTGCAGACAAAGTGGCCGCCCGAGGTGATGTCGCCGCTGTGAAAGGTGTGGGGTGCCACCTTCTCCCGCATCTCGTGCAGCCAGGCGTCCGCAGCCGCGCCGGCCTGGGTGAGGAACTGGGCGCTGCGGCGGCTCCAGACGCTGAAGAAGTCCACGGTTCGGATGGAGACGGAGTGCCAGCCGCTGTCCATCTTCTCGATGCTGCGGGCAAACTCCTTTCTAACGGCCTCCGCCGCCCTGCTGACCGACTCGGCAGTGAACCCCTCCAGCCGGCTCACCTCGGCCTTCGCCTTGTCCAGGGCCTGGCTGAAGGTGTCGGCTTCGAGCCGGCCCTTGGCCGCGGCCAGGATCGCCGCAAGCTCCTGGCGCAGCCTCTTGAAGGCGGCCAGCTCCTCCTCCTGGGCGCCCCTGCCCTGCTCGGCCAGCTGGCGATCGATCTCCTGCTCCGCCGCCAGCCAGTTGTCCAGGGGGTCGCTGGCCGCCCCCGCCTTCTGGGCCCGGAAATAGGCAGCCTCGGCGATCATCTTCCGGCGGGTCTCCGGATCGATTTCCCCTGCCGGCACGTCGTGCAGCCAAGCACTGATCATGGCATTCCTCCTCGTCGTGGTGGCCGTGCCCCGGATGGCTGACCGCCAGCGGGGCCTGCCGTTGGCGCAGCAAGTTCCATTCCATGGCCGCCCCCGGGGCCGGGGGCGCGGCGCCGCGGCCGGCCGGCCTCCGGACGGACCGGCCGGCACGGGATCTGCTTGGTTCCGGGCAGGGCTGCATACACGGACCCCGGGCCGACTTCTTGCCTGGCGGGGTTGGAGGCGCAGTGGCATCCCCGCTTGCCCGGCTTCTTCATCCTGTCCGGCAGGACGGGCATCCACTCCTGCAGGACCAGCGGCCGCGCACACAAGAAACATCGGCTGCCAGAGCGGACTTTCCGGCGTTTCCCCCAGTTGGGCGCGCCCTGCGCCTGGCAGCTCTCGCCACGCGAGACTCCGGAAGAAGCCCTCCTTGCAGAGCCACGGAGTGGCGTACCAGAGGTAGGCCGGCCTTTCAAGGCCGGCCGGGAAGCACCGGCCCGCCCCCCGGGGAGCCGCCGCGGTTTTGGCCGGCGCGGTGGATGCCGGCCAGTGTGTCCGGCCGCGGGCAAGGCGGAAGGATGAAGGCGGAAGGATGAAAAGGGCGCGGTGGATGCCGGCCAGTGTGTCCGGCCGCGGGGGGGGGTGTCCGGCGCTGGGGATTGCGGCGGTCGAGGTTGTCGCCGGCGCCTCCTGCCGGGGGATGAATCCCCCGGCTACCGTATCTGCTCTCGCTGCGCGAGGCTCTTAAGAAACAACGGCCAGCAGAGCGGATTGCCGGCGTTTCACCCATTGGGGTGCGACCCGCGCATGGCAACTCTCAACAAACAGCGGCCTCCAGCCCGAGCTTCCGGCGGGCAACGCTGCCTTGGCCCAAAACGGCCGTTTACCCAGTTCGGCGCGCCCCATGCGCGGCCGCTCACTCCAGGGGGGCAAGCCATGACGACCACGGCGGGGCTTATCCAGATCACCCCGTATGTCTGGGAGATTCCGGTCTCCTACAAGAAGGGCATGCTGGTGCCGGCCCGGATCTTCGCCACCCGGGCGCTTCTTGCGGCCATGGACGAGGGGGTCATCGAGCAGGTGACCAATGTGGCCTGCCTGCCGGGGATCGAGCGCTACGCCATGTGCATGCCGGACGGCCACTGGGGATACGGCTTTCCCATCGGCGGCGCGGCGGCGGTGGACGCGGAAAGCGGCATCATCTCGCCCGGCGGCATCGGCTTCGACATCAACTGCGGCATGCGGCTGGTGCTGACCAATCTCACCCACGAGGAGGTGGCCCCGGACCTCAAGCGCCTGGTGGATCGCCTCTTTGCGCGGGTGCCGGCCGGGGTTGGCGGCCGGGGCTTCCTCAGGATCAGCCGCAGCGAATTCCGCCAGGCGGTGGAACAAGGGGCGCCCTGGGCTGTGGAGCGGGGCTTCGGCTGGGCCGAGGACCTGGAGCGTACCGAGGAGGGCGGGGGGATCGCCGGTGCCGATGCCGGCAAGGTGAGCGACAAGGCGGTGGAGCGGGGCTACCAGCAGATCGGCACCCTGGGCTCCGGCAACCACTACCTGGAGATCCAGGTCGCCACCCCGGAGAACATCCTGGACCCGGCGACAGCGGCCGCCTTCGGCATCGATCGGCCGCATCAGGTGGTGATCATGTTCCACTGCGGCAGCCGCGGCTTCGGCCACCAGGTGGCCTCGGACTACCTGACCTCCTTTTTGCGGGTCATGGAGGCCAAGTACGGCATCGCCATCCTGGACCGGGAGCTGGCCTCCGCCCCCTTCCGCTCCCCGGAGGGCCAGGACTACTTCGCGGCCATGAAATGCGCGGTCAACATGTCCTTCCTCAACCGGCAGCTCATTCTGCACCGCATCCGCGAGGTCTTCTCGGAGGTCTTCCGCAAGACGCCCGAGGCGCTGGGCATGCACCAGGTCTACGATGTGGCCCACAACACCGCCAAGCTGGAGCGCCACGAGATCGATGGCCGGTCGCGGCAGCTGCTGGTGCACCGCAAGGGCGCCACCCGCGCCTTCGGTCCCGGCCGGGAGGAGCTGCCCGCGGCCTTCCGCCAGACCGGGCAGCCGGTGATCATCGGCGGCAGCATGGAGACCGGCTCCTTTCTCCTGGCCGGGGTCGATACTGCCCAACAGAGCTTTTTCACCACCGCCCACGGCAGCGGCCGGGTGATGAGCCGCCACCAGGCCAAAAGGCTGTTCCAGGGCCGGCAGCTGCAGCGCGACATGGAGAAGCGGGGCATCTACGTCCGCACCGTCTCGTACTCGGGTCTGGCCGAGGAGGCGGGCGGCGCCTACAAGGAGATCGACGAGGTGATCGAGGCCACCCGGCTGGCGGGCCTGAGCCGGCCGGTGGTGCGCCTCTTGCCCATCGGCAACGTCAAGGGCTGACAAAGCCGGGAGAGCCAGCCATGCCGTACACCTATCTCGAGAACATCGCGGTGGCGGATGCCGCCTTCGAGGCCCAGGGCGCCACCCGGGAAGAGCTGTTCGCCGCCGCAGCCGAGGCCACCCTGCGGGAGATGATCGCCAATCCCGAAGGCCTTCAACCCCGGGAGCTTCGCCGCATCCTCCTGGGGCCGGACAGCCTCGATCTTTTGCTCTACCACTTTCTGCAGGAGCTCATCTTCTTCAAGGACAGCGAGCAGCTCCTGCTTGTGGTCCGGGAGATCCGCATCCGGGAGACTGCGCAAGGCTATCTCCTGGAAGCGGAGGCAGCCGGGGAGACCCTGGACCCGCAGCGCCACGAGCTGGCCGCCGACGTCAAGGCGGTGACCATGCACCGCTTCGGGGTCCGGCAGATCGCCGGCGGCTGGCAGGCCACCGTGGTGCTGGATATCTGAGGTTGCCGGTCAGTCCATGGCCGCCGAGGGGCGGGGGGTCTCCCCGCCGGCCGCGGCCTGGACCTCGCGGGCCGGGGGGCGGCTCCTGGCCGTCGCCGGGACGGGGCAGGCCGACTCGGCTTTCGGCTGCGGCAGCGGCAGGGTGAAGCTGAAGGTGCTGCCATGGCCCGGGGTGCTTTCGACCCAGATCTCGCCGCCATGGGATTTGACGATCTTGCCGGCAATGGCCAGACCCAGGCCCGACCCCTTCTCGATGCCCGGCACCCGGTAGAAGGCCTCGAAGATGGACGGGATATGGAGGTCGGCGATGCCGATGCCGGTATCCTGCACCTGGACGAGAAGATCCGTCTCGGACTGGCGGACCGTCACGGTGACGGTGCCCTTTTGCGGGGTGTACTTGACGGCATTGTCGAGAAGATTGGCCAGCACCCGTTGCAGCATGGCCGCATCCGCAGCCAGGACCGGCAATGGCGCCGGCGACAGATCCAGACGGATCCCGATCTCCTTTTCGCTGGCCTTGGCCCGGGCGACCTCCACCTGACCGAGGACCAGGGCCTCGATATCGAGCACGCCCATGGCCGGCTCGTAGTCCCGGGACTGCAGCCGGGAGAGCTCGATGAACTCCGCCAGCATGCCCTCGGCGCTCCGCAGGGCCTCGACGATCGGCAGGACGATGTTGGCGGGCGGGGCGGCCTTGCCGGTGCCGATCCTGGACAGCAGCAGGGTCGCCGGAATGATGGCGTTCTTGATGTCGTGGGCGAACATGGACAGGATGCTGTCCCGCTCCTGGTGCAGCTTCCTGACCTCGCGCAGGTTGCAGCGCAGCTCCTCCAGCATCTTGTGGCGCTCGATGGCGTAGCGGATCGACTTCCTCAACAGGGCGCTGTCCAGCTCTCCCTTGACGATGTAGTCCTGGGCGCCGCTCCGCACCGCGGTTGCCGCGAACCCCTTGTCATCCACGCCGGTCAGGACGATGATCGGCACCTGCGGGATCACCGTGTTCAGGCTGATGAAGGTTTCGATGCCTTGACTGTCCGGCAGTCCGAGGTCGCACAGCACCAGGTCGAAGCGCTCCCGTTGCAGCAGCTCGATCGCCGTCGCCAGCCTCGTCACGTGGCGGATCGCCAGCGGCAGGCCGGTGATCTCGGCCGCGAATTCCTGCACCAGACCGGCATCGGCGGCGTTGTCCTCGATGAGCAGCAGCCGGATCGGCCGCCCGGCCGGCTCTTCCGCCGGTTGGCTGGCCACCAGCTCCGGATGGCTCTGCTCCAGGAGGCCGAACAGCTCGGGATGGGTCTTCTCCAGACACTCGGGACAGATGCCGTGGGAGAAGGAGGCGCCGGTCTGCTCCTCGACATACCTCTCGACCCTCTCCCAGTAGCCCTTGTGGGTGTGAACCTTGCGGCACCAGGCACAGACCGGAATCAGCCCTTCCAGGGTGCGGATCTCCTGGATGCGCCTCTGGCACTCGTTGAGCAGCCGCTGCCGCTCGATGGAGTACTTGAGCAGGCGGATGATGGAATGCCCCTTGGCCCGTCCCTTGATGAGATAATCCTGCGCCCCTTTGCGGACGGCATCCATGGCCATGCCCTGGTTGTCCGCCCCGGCGAGCACCACCACCGGCTGATACGGGAACCGGCTGCGGATCTTGACAAAGGTTTCGATGCCGTTGCTGTCCGGAAGCTTGAGATCCGTGACCACAATGTCGAAGGGCTCGGCGGCCATGCGGGCGAGCGCCGCCGCCAGCCGGTCCGCCCATTGCAGAACGATCGCTTCGTCTTCTGCCTGCAACAGATCCCTCAACAGGCCGGCCTCACTCTGGTCGGACTCCACCAGCAGGACCCGGATCGGCTTGTCCTCGTCCACGCACCGTCCTCCTTGCGCGCCCCGGCACCAACCCTGCCGTCCGGCGGCTGTCTGGCCCAGAGACACAGCAATTCTCATTCCAGCCGCGGGAGCATTCGGTATGATCCGGATCCGGGCGCGGTGGTGGTGGGGATACGCCGCCCGGTGGGCCGGTTGGCACCGCAACGGTTCCGCCCGCCAGGGCGACGCATGCGTCGCCCCTACCCGGCCCGGGGACCGCACGGGCGGTGCGGGCGGCGGGACGACCCACGCGATGGGGAATGGCCGGTGGGGGATATGCCGCCCGGTGGGCCGGTTGGCACCGCAACGGTTCCGGGCACCCCCATCGGACATGGTGGCCCCGCCACGGCCCGCGACCATACGGGCACGGCATGCCGTGCCCCTGCCTGGCCGTGCCCTGGCACGGCACAGGTCTTGCTACGAGGTGGTCATCACCACCTCGTGTCTTGCCGGACCGCCGTTGGCCAGGAGGAGCCATGCCGGAGCTGCCCGATGTCCAGGTCTTCAAGGAGCTCTTCGACGCCACCTGGCTTGACAAGCGGATCGCCGCTGTGCTGCAGTGCGATGGCATGCTCCTGGAAGGCGTCTCGCTCGGAGGGCTGCGCCAGCGCCTGACCGGACACAGCTTCCGCCGCACGGAGCGCCACGGCAAGCACCTCTTCGCCTGCCTGGATGCGGAATCGTGCCTGGTGCTGCAGCTCGGCCCGGGCGGATTCTTAGCCGCCTTCCGGGACGGCGAGAAGGCTCCGGACCACAGCCGGCTCCTGCTGCGCTTCGAGGATGGCCAGCACCTGGCCTATTGTTGCCGCCTTCAGCTGGGCCGGATCAGCCTGGCCGCCAGCGTCGAGGCCTTCATCGCCAGCAGGAATCTCGGCCCCGACGCCCTGGCGCTGTGCAGCGATCAGCAGGCCTTCGCGGCTCGCCTGGCCGGACACCACGGCGCGCTCCGGACCCTGCTCACGAACCAGAAGGTGCTGGCCGGCATCGGCAATGCCTACGCGGACGAGATCCTCTTCCACCTGGGGCTCCACCCCAGGCAGCGGGCCGCTGACCTCCGGCAGGACGAGCGCCGGGAGCTGGCCGCCACCACCAGGCACGTGCTGGAGACCGCCATCGACAACCGGGCCGGCGCCGGCGGCTGGCCGAAAAACTGGCTCATGCCCCGGCGGGAGGACGGCCAGCACTGCCCCTGCTGCTCCGGCACCATCCGGCGCACCACCGTTGCCGGGCGCGACGCCTATTTCTGCTCCTGCCATCAGGATGAAGCCCGGTAGCCGAGCCTGATCACCATGAGAACGTCCCGAGGGAGCCCTATGCCCACCCTTGTCCTGCTCCGCCACGGCCAGAGCACCTGGAACCTCGACAACCGCTTCACCGGCTGGACCGATGTCGATCTGTCGGCCCAGGGCATCGCCGAGGCCCAGCAGGCCGGCCGGATCCTGAAGTCCGAGGGCTTCCGCTTCGATATCGCCTTCACCTCGGTGCTGCGGCGGGCGATCAGGACGCTGTGGCTGGCCCTGGAGGAGATGGATCTCATGTGGCTGCCGGTGGTCAAAAGCTGGCGGCTCAACGAGCGGCACTACGGGGCCCTGCAGGGGCTGAACAAGGCCGAGGTGGCGGCCCGGCACGGTGACGAGCAGGTGCTCACCTGGCGGCGCAGCTACACCACCCGGCCGCCGGGCTTAAGCGATGACGACCCGCGGCTGGCGCTGGACGATCCCCGCTACCGGGAGCTGGGGGACGCCATCCCCCGCACCGAGTCGCTTCAGGACACGGTGGCTCGTTTCATGCCGTTGTGGACCGAGAAGATCGCCCCGGCCATCCGGGATGGCCAGCGGGTCCTGATCGCCGCCCATGGCAACAGCCTGCGGGCCCTGGTCAAGCACCTCGACCGGGTGTCCGACCAGGACATCGTCCAGCTCAACATCCCCACCGGCATTCCCCTCGTCTATGAGCTGGACGAAAGCCTGCAGCCCTGCCGCCACTTCTACCTGGGGGATCCGGAGGCGGTGGCCAAGGCCGCCGCAGCGGTGGCGGCCCAGGCCAGCCAAGGAAACTCGACCATCGAGCAGGTTGCCATGCCCGCGCCGGAAGTCCGCTCTGGTGGCCTCCCATAAGTCCTATAGGTCCTGTAGGTCCCATAAGTCCATGGGAGCCAAAGGACTCATGGGAGTCATGGGACCTGTGGGCTGCCATGTGCGGGGCGCACCCAACCGGGGGCGTACCCACCCGGTGCCGCCGGCCTCGACCGGGCAGCCACGGGGGGCTGCCCCTACCATCCGGAAAGCGTGGCCTCTTCACAACCAGAGGAGCACGGCATGCCACCAGTCCACTGCGTCACCGGTGCCTTCGGCTTTTCCGGCAGCTACATCGCCAAGCGGCTTCTGGCCGCCGGCCTGGCGGTCCAGACCCTCACCGGCTCCCTGGAGCGGGCCAGCCCCTTGCGGCCGGCGGTCAGGGCCTTGCCGTTCCATTTCGACCACTTCGAGCAGCTGGTGCAATCCTTGCGGGGGGTGGCCGTCCTGTACAACACCTACTGGGTCCGGTTCAATTACCGGGACTTCGGCTACGCCCAGGCGGTACGCCATTCCGCCACCCTGCTCGCCGCGGCCAAGGAGGCGGGGGTGGGCCGCATTGTCCAGATCAGCATCACCAACGCGGCCGAGGATTCGCCCCTGGAGTACTTCCGGGGCAAGGCAGAGGTGGAGCGGCTGCTGGCGGAAACCGGCATCCCGTACACCGTGCTGCGGCCGGCGCTTCTCTTCGGGCCGGAGGACATCGTGATCAACAACATCGCCTGGCTCCTCAGGCACCTGCCGGTCTTTCCCCTCTTTGGCCTTGGCCGCTACCGCCTGCGTCCCGTCTTCGTGGACGACCTGGCGGCCCTGGCGGTGGCGCAAGGGGCAGCCGCGGGCCGCGCCGTCATCGATGCCGTGGGCCCGGAGACCTTCTCCTTCCGGGACCTGGTCGCCACCATCGGCCGGGCCATCGGCAAAAACCGGCCCCGGGTCCCGGTGCCGCCGGCTTTGGGCTTTCTCGTCGCCCGGCTGGCCGGCCTTGTGGTGCACGATGTGGTGGTGACTCGGGACGAGATCACGGGCCTTATGCAGGGCCTCCTGGATGTGCCGTCCCCGGCCACCGGCGACACCCGGCTCACCGCCTGGCTGGCCCAGCATGGCGCCACCATCGGCCGCCACTATGCCGGCGAGCTGTCCCGGCGCGACGACCGGCGCTCCCCTTACAGCCGGTATTGAGCCGGCCCCGGGCCGGGGGCGTCCTGCAGGCTCTGCCGCACCGCCGCCGCCTTTTCCTGCAGCAGCTCCCATTCCGCGGCCAGGCTGCGGCGGACGGTGTCCAGAAGATCGGTTTCGTGCCGGTGGCTGGTGGCGCCACTCAGGGTGGTCTCGTACAGGGCCGCCAGCCGGGCGGCGCACCGGGGCCGGGCAAACCGCCGGGCCGCGGACAGGGCAGCCGGCTGCCAGAGCCTCACCGCGCCGCTGTCGAAGGCCGCGGCCATGGCCGAGGCAAAGGCCTCCTCCGGGCTGCCGGCAGGCAGGATGCGACCGTTCTTCCCGTCCTCCACCACGTCACCGACCCCGGAGGCGGCAAGGGCGATCACCGGTACCCCGGCGGCCATGGCCTCCGCCAGCACCAGCCCCTGGGTCTCGGAGTGCGAGGCGAACACAAAAAGATCCATCGCCCGGTAGCAGTCGGCGAGCTCCTGGCCCCGGAGGACGCCCGGCAGGATCAGACGATGGCCGACGCCCCTCGCCTCGCAGATCCGAATGATCTCGTCCCGGCTGTCGCCCGTCCCCGCCACCACAAAGACAAACCCCTCCCGCTCCGCAAGGAAGCGGCTCACTGCGCCAGCGAGAAAGGCCAGGTTCTTCTCCCGGGCCAGGCGGCCCACGTGGCCGATGATGCGCTGGCCGGCGGGGATGCCCATCCGGCGCCGGAAGACCTCCGGCCGCCCGGCCTGGAAGAAATCGAGATCAACGCCGCTGGGCAGCACCTCCACCGGCGCGGTGACACCGCGGCCCTCCAGGAGGGCCTTGATGCTGGTCGATGGCGCGATCACCCGGTGGCAGAGATTGGCGTAGGCGACGGCGAGGTGGATGACAAACCGCTTCATCACCGCGGAATCGAAGGGCACGTAATGGGTGTACCGCTCGTAGAGGGTGTGGTGGGTGAAGACAACGGGCAGGTCCCGGCGGCGGGCGGCGCGCAGCGCGGCGTCTCCCAGCAGGAAGGGGTGGTGGCTGTGGATGATCTCCGGCTGGAAATCATTGATGCGGTCGTCGATCACCCCGGGCAGCGGGATGTGCACCGAAAAGTCGCTGCCGTTGAATCTCTGAATCGCCGTCACTCGGAGGACCTGGTCCGCATCCTCGTTTCGGGGCTGGCCTTCGAAGGTGGGGGCCACCACCAGCACCTGATGCCCCATGGCCCGCAGGTCCTCGGCAAAGGCCGAGACCGAGCGGGCGACGCCGCCGATGTGCGGCAGGAAGGTGTTGGTGAACATGGAGATCCGCATGGCTGTTTCCCGCCCGGCTGAGGGTCACGGGCCAACGTGGGGCTCGAGCTGGCAGCGCCAGTCCGGCTCGCCCATGGCCTGGCAGCCGAATCCCGGAATCGCCACCACCACCTCGGGCCGCCTTGCGCCATACCACTGGGCCGCAAGCCGCACCTCGAGCCGGTCTTGCGGGTGGATGGACACCGTCACCTTGCCAAAGGGGGTGAGGGTGGGGCCAAAAGACAGCGGCTCGCCGGACTCCAGCCACGGGCGCCGGATCCCCCGGCCGATCACCAGCCGCTCCCCTTCCTCGAAGACGAACAGATGGCGCATGAGCATGACCCATTCTGCGGCGGCCCAGCCGTGCTGGCCATCCCCCATGCAGCCGCCCAGGGTGTGGGGGTGGATGGCCTCCGGCCACTGGCCGGTGGGCGAGGCCAGGCCGGCGGCCTTGGCCAGGAGCGGATGGAAGCGCTCGTCACCGGCCCGCAGATAGACCTGGGCCAGCATGAGGGTCATGTAGATGTTGATCCCGGAATGGATCATATCCTGAAAGAAGCAGCCGCGGTAAAGGCAGTTGTCCCAGAGAAAGTCGGCCGTGGCCAGAAGGCGGGGATCCCCGGCCGGAAAGAGCTGGAGCGGGTAGTCGGCCACCAGCGCCCCGATGGCGCCGGAATCCATGCGCCGGTTGGGCGACACCGGGATGGCCCCCCTCGTTCCCGGCTGACGGCATCAAGGCTGGCGGCCAGACAGCCTTGAAGATCCGCGGCCACGGCGGCAAGGTGCCGGCCCTCCTGGGCCCGGCCGCAACTGTCGAGGGTCGCGGCCGCCCCGGCAAGCCCGGCCAGGGCCCAGAAATCGTCCCAGTAGTAATAGTCGTTGGGTCCGAAATGCTCGGCGCTGAAGCCAGGGGGGAGCAGACCGTGGTGCCTGGCGTCGCCGGCGGCCTTCACCCGCTTGGCCTCGATCCACTGGCCGCCACGCCAGATGGCGTCCAGCCACTGCGGGCTGAGGTCGCCGCCGGTGAGCAGCCGGTAGCGGTTACAGAGCCAGAGGACCTGACCGTTGGCATCCCATTCCCCGGCCTGGGAATGGAAGAAGCCGTCCTTCTTCTGCCGTGCCGGGAAGCGGTCCAGCTGCCGGCGGCACAGGTCGGCCAGGCCAATGGCCACAAGCGGATGCAGCATGAGGCAGGCATCCCGGAACCAGAAGCGCTTGTAGGTATACGGGCCAGGCACGATATCGCCGGCCGCCAGATGGATGAGGGTGCGGACCGCGGTGTCGTAGAGGCCTTGGAGGCGGGCGTCGGGCAGGTGCAGGCTGGCTGCCGGCTGCACGGCCTCGGGCCAGCGCCGGGAGCGGCGGGCTGCCGCCGGCGGCGGGGGCAGCTCCACCCGGACCGTCACCTCCTGGCCCTCCTGGCCGCCGGACACGGGAAAGAGGGCGGCGGCGGTGACCATGCCGATCCGGCACTGGCGGGAGCGGCCGCGCTCCTCCTCTTGGAGCCGGCTCGCCACGTCGGCATGCTGATAATCGGAGAAGAGCATCCTGGCGGCGGGCCGGTCGAACCATACCCTGACTCTGCCGTTCACCAGCCAGCCGGCAGCCTCCCGCAGGGCCTCGGCGGTCTCGATGAACTGCACCCCCTCGGGGTTGAAAGGCCGCAAGGCTACCACCAGCCAGCCAGGGGCAGCCGTGGCGGCCCGGACCGTCACCAGGGGGCGGCCCGAGGACTCCTGGTCGAGCCAGACGCTGGTGATAAGCCGGCGGTCCGCCGGCCCGCACTCGGTCACCACCCGGCGGTTGTCGTCATCCACCAGGCGCTGCCGGGCGTGCTCCAGCCGGGAAGGAAACAGGGTGACACCGTCTGCCCCCTGAAGCCAGCAGTCGATGGACCAGCCGTCATCCAGGGGCGTCACCAGGCCGCGGGGATCGACAATGGGGTAGAGGGCCAGATCCGGCAGGCCGATGGCTGTCCAGTTGCGGTGGGTCAGATTGATGTGGGAGAAGGAGAAGGCCCGGGGAATGAACGAGGGGTCGGCCGGGTTGAACTGCCGCACGATCCAGTACGGCCAGACCCAGTCCAGGTTGTGCTGGATGGCCCGGGTGTTCAGGAGGCCCCGGGCATGGAAGACCATGCCGGCCCGCAGCAGCTCCACCGGCTCCTGCACCTCGGAAGGCTGGGCAAAGCTCCGGAGCTGGGCCAGAACGCCTACGGGGTCGATGAAGCCGTACCGCCGAGCCGCCAGGCGCAGGAAGGTCTTCCAGGGAACGAGACGGGTGAGCAAGAAGGGCCGCCAGCGCTGTCCCGCCGTCCCGAGCCCAGGGCATGGGCAGGGCCCGGGCGGCGGGGGCTGCCTTGTCAGCAGCACTCCTGCATGACGTAGTGCTCGCCTTCGACGGGCACAAACTGGATGGTGTCCAGCTTGGGCAGGCCGGCAATCTTCCAGGCCTTCTCCGGATTGATGAAGGCCTCGTTGATGCATCCCTTGCCCTCGTGGATCTGATGGCAGACCGTCTGCAGGATCGGAAAGGCCGCGAACTTGAGGTAGTAGTCGCGCATGAAGCGGATGATCGCCAGCTGCCGGTCATCCAGGCCTTCGTAGCCTTCCCTCCTGGCCAACTCCCGGGCGACCTCCTCGTTCCACTGGTCGGTCCTCTGCATGAAGCCGTTCTCGTCGATCTCGATGGCTTGGCCAGCGATCTGCAATGTGCTCATGGTCATCTCCCTTGTAGCTGTCTGGGCGTAGAGGTTATGCTGATCCGCTGTCATCGGATGGCGATTGCCGTGCTGCTCTCCCACAGGCCGTGGATATTGCAATAGGAGGTGGCAAACAGGGTGCCGGAGGCCTTGAGGGTCAGGGCAAAGCGCACCCGATGATCGGTGTGCACCGGCCCGGTATCCGCGCCTTCCGTGGATTCGCCATGGGCCGTGAAGGCAAACTCCCCCACCTGATAGGCAAACTTGCCGCCTTCCGGCAGAAAGAAGACCTGGATCCAGCGGATGTGGTGGCCGGTGGTATTGGGATGGGCGATGTCCTTGCCCACCTGCACCGACACCTCGAAGGGCACATCAGGCCCCACGACGGCCGGCGCCTCGATCACCGGCACATGTTTTTCCTTCTTCCAGTCATCATGATGATAAAGCTCGCCGATGCCGGTCATCGTGACTCCTCCTTCCGGGATGGAATGATCATGGGGAGGCGCATGCCCACGGAACGTTGCAGGAAGCGTTCTCGAAGAAGAAACGATTCAAATTCCATGCCACGCCGGGTGACCAGGAGTGGCACCAAAAGTGCAGAAACAACTGGTTGGATGTCATAGCCGGTGAAAACGCCGGAAGTCCGCCGGGGTGGCTTGCCAATAAGTCCCATGGGTCCCATGGGTCATGGGAGCTATGGGAATCATGGGAGCTATGGGATCTGTGGGCTGCCAGCGCAGCCAACTGGGTGAAACGCCGGAAGGCCGCCGGGGTGGCTTCCCATAGGTCCTATAGGTCCTATAGGTCCCATGGCTCCATGGGCGCCATGGAATGATGCGCAGGGCGCGGCCAACTACAACGCAACCCATCTCAGCGGCTGTCGCCTCCACCGACTATCCAGGGCCAACCGCAGGCCGTCCTGTTGCACAGGATGCGGTCCTGCACCAAAGGACCAGGAGGAGCACGAATGTCCGAGCCCCAGCCCGACATCCACCTGCTGTCTGTGGAGGACAACTACGCCGATTTCCTGCTGTTGCGGGAGATGTTGGCGGACGAGAGCCAGCCGGTCTACGAGATGGAGCACACGCCCACCCTGGCCGCCGGCCTCGACCGCCTGCAGCAAGGGGGGGTGGACGTGGTGCTGCTGGATCTCGGCCTGCCGGACAGCCGCGGCCTCGACACCTTCCTGCGGGCCAAGAAGGAGGCCGGGGACCTGCCGATCATCGTGATGACCGGGGCGGACGACCTGGAGCTGGCCCTGCGGGCGGTGCAGCAGGGGGCGCAGGACTACCTGGTGAAGGGCAAGATCAGCCCGTCCGTCCTGGTGCGGGCGATCCGCTACGCCATCGAACGGGCCAAGCTCGTGCAGAGCCTGCACGAGGCCCTCGATCAGCTGCGGACCCTCAAGGGGCTCATCCCCATCTGCGCCTCCTGCAAAAAGATCCGCCAGGACGACGGCCTGTGGGTGCAGCTGGAGGCGTACTTCCGCCGCCATGCCGGGGTGGATTTCTCCCACGGCATCTGCAAGGAGTGCGCCCTCGAGCTGTACCCGGAGCTGATGGCCGCTCGCCAGGCCGAGGGCGAGAAGAAGGGCGATCCGCCGGCAGGACACCGCAGACGGTAGGGAGGACCCGCGGGTCCGGTCATGCCGGATCCGGGATGGAAAAGAAGAAGGTGGCCCCCTCCCCGGGGGTTGATTCGAGCCAGATCTCGCCGCCGTGGTTCTGGACGATCCTCCGGCACAGCGCCAGTCCGATGCCGGTGCCAGGATAGTCCTCCTGCCGGTGCAGCCGCTGGAAAACCTGAAAGATCCGCTGGCGGTGCTTGGGGTCGATGCCGATACCGTTGTCCCGGACGCTTGTGACCACGCCCTGGTCGTTACGCTGGCAGCCGATGTGGATCGCCGGCTTGCGGCCAGGGGCGGCGAACTTGATGCCATTGGCCACCAGATTCTGGAGCACCAGGCTGAGCTGGGAGGCAATGCCGGTCACCGGCAGCAGCTCGTCGCAGGTGACCTCGGCCCCGGCTTCGTCGATCTGGGCCGAAAGCTGGCTCAGCACCTCGTCCAGAAGCAGATTCATGTCCACCGAAGCCGGCGCCAGGTCGGTGCGGCGGAGCCTGGTGAGCTGCAGGAGGTCGTCGATCAGCCGCTCGAGCCGGGCCGCGCCCTGGCGGGCGAAATCCAGGAACTGCCGGGCCTTGGGCTCCAGCCCCTCACCGTAGCGGCGGACGTAAAGGTCCAGGTAGCCGGCGATGGAGCGCAGCGGCTCCTTGAGATCGTGGGAGACGACATACCCCAGCTCGCCAAGATCCTCGTTGCTCTTCTCCAGCCGGCTCACCATGCTCTCCAGGCGCTTCTTCTCGTCGAGGATCGCGGACAGGTCGTGGAGAACAGTGGACAGGTAGCGCACCTCGCCCTGCGGATCCTTCCGGGCGATGACCAGCTGGGCGCAGGGGATCTCGCGACCGTCGGCAGCGAGCACCGCGGTCTCGCCCTGCCAGACGCCATCACGGATCGCGGCCGGGATCCCCTCCTCGCTCAAGAGCCGCTGCACCCATGGCGGCTGGTGTCTGTCCACTGTCTCGCCCGCCAGCGGGGCATCCGGCGCGATGCCCGCCATCCGCCGCGCCGCCTGGTTGAGGTAGACGATCTGGCCGTCCGGGGTCGCGCACCCGACCATATGCGGCGTCTGCTCCAGGATGAAGGCCAGCTGGGTAAGCCGTTCCACCTCCCTCTTCAGCTCGGTCACCTCCCGCCAGGCGAGAATGCCGCCGGAGATGCCGCCGGCCGCGTCCCGCAGCGGGGCCGCGCTGCACAGGATCGGGATGTCCCGGCCATCCGGGGTCTTCATGACCAGGGCCTGGTTGTCGGTGGTCTCGCCGGCGGTGATGGCCCGGGCCAGGGGCATCCTTTCGATGGCCAGGGGTGTCTTCCCGTCCTCCTGGAAGAGCCGCCAGTGCGCCACCTGCTGCAGTACGCTGGCGTCCTTGAGAAACGCTTCCTCCTGGCCGGTCATGCGCACGCCATGGGCGCTGATCATCCGAATGCGCATGTCCGGGGCCTCCGCGACCGCAATCCCTTCCGGAATCGAGGTCATGATCGCCTCCAGGAGCCGATCCCGCTCTTCCAGCCGGGAAAGGGTCTCTTTGTCCCCGGTGATATCCACCGCCAGAAAAAAGCAGCCGCACGCCGCCTGGCCGCAGGCAACGTCTGGCACCAGTACGGCGCGATGGAGGCGCGGGCCGTCCTGTCGGTGGCACAGCTCGAGCTCGAAGTCCTGCCGCTCGCCGGCGAGGGCGGCGGCGACCCGGGGCTGCAGCACCCGGTAGGCTTCGTCGTCCAGCGCCTCCCGGAGTGTGGCGCCGGCCATCTCCTGGGGCGCCTTGCCGGTATAGTCCTCATGGCCACGGCTGGCGAAGAGATAGCGCTCGTCCCGGTCGATGGAGGCAATCAGGGCCGGGATGGCATCCAGCGTCTGATAGACCCGCAGGCGGCTCCGGGAGATGACATCCTCCAGCTGCTGGCGGCTGCTGATGTCGCGCAGATGGACCCAGAGGCCGCCGTCCTTGTTCCCACTGTCGCCGGTCGAAAGGGCGTAGAGCTCCACCATCCCGTGGCCGCCATCCTTCCTGAGCACCTGGAGGCAGCAGACCGGCGGCGTCCCCTTCCGGAGAGCATCCGTGAGCTGACCGGCGGCCTCCTCCTGTTGCGAATCCGGCGCCAGGAACGCGACGAGGGGCCGGCCCACCAGCTCATCGGCCGGGTAGCCCAGCATCCTGGCCAGGGCCGGGTTGGCGGTGCGGATGGCACCGGCCTGGTCGATCTGGCAGATGCCGTCGGGGTTGTTGTCCACCAGCCGCCGGTAGGCCAGCTGGCTGGCCTCAAGCCTTTCTTCCGCGGCCTTGAGCTGGCTGACGTTGGCGAAGGTCACCACCACCCCGCGGATGCGCTGCTCCTGGTCCCGGTACGGCAGGATCCGGCGCAGGTACCACATGCCGCCATCCCCCGACACCTCCTTCTCCTCGGTTGCCAGCGTGTCCAGCACCCGCCGGCAGGCGACGAGAAGATCCGGGTCGATGCGCTTGTAGTCGAGATCGGCCAACGGCCGGCTGCAGTCGGTGGGCAACAGGCTGAAGATGGTCGCCGCAGCCGCGGTGAAGCGCTTGATCCGCAGCTCCTCATCCAGAAAGAGGCAGGCGATCTGGGTGGAGCGCATGAGGTTGTCCAGATCGGCATGGGCCTCTTCCAGATCCTGGATCTTCCCGGCCAGCTGGGCGTTGAGGGTGGTGAGCTCCTCGTTGATGGACTGCAGCTCCTCCTTCGAGGTCTCCAGCTCCTCGTTCGATGACTGGAGCTCCTCGTTCATGGACAGGATCTCCTCGTTGGAGCTGCGCAGCTCCTCGTTGGAGGTCTCCAGGTCCCCGATGGTGGCGTGCAGCTCCTCTTCCAGCTGCTTGACCACCGACTCCACGTCGCCCTCGCAGGGCTGCCGCCCCTCGATGTCGGCTTGCGGCCGCTCCTCGTCCTCGAAGGTCACCAGGAGCAGTCCCTCGGCCTGATGCGGCCGCTGGAAGGGCAGCACCGTGATCCTCACCGGCTGGTAGCGGTCTCCGAGACGGAGGCGGACGCCGGCGGCCACGATCTCCTGCTCGGAGTCGGCCGCCTGCTGCACCGCGCCGCGCAGCCTGGTCTTCAGCCCCTCTCTGGCCATGTCCAGGATATTGGTCGTCGGTTCCCCCGCCGGCTGGACCAGGTACTTTTCATGGCTGCCATGAAAATAGAGTGCCCTTCCCTTGCGGTCGATGAGCACCGACGCCGGCACATAGCGCTCCAGAAGGACGCGGCGGGCGGTCTCGGCAAGCTTGAAGGTGCCGGCGACCGCCGGCGTCTGAAGCTCCTGGCCGAAGAGCTGCCCGGTCTCCTCCCGCGGCGAGGGCAGCTGCAGGGCATTGACCGCGATCGCGCTGCCGATCCTCTTGTAGAGCCGCCATTTCTTCGACACGGTCCTGAACAGGTGCTGGGCCTGGGAGGTGGTCTCGCTGGGGCCAAGGAAGAGAAAGCCTCCTTCCCGCAGGGCGAAATGGAACAGCGGCAGGATGCGCTGTTGCACCTCGGTGTCCAGGTAGATGAGCAGATTCCGGCAGCAGATGAGATCGAGCCGCGAGAACGGCGGATCAGCGATCAGATTGTGCAGCGCGAAGATCACCGATTCCCGCAGCCGCTTCTTGACCCGAAAGGCCCCCTCCTGCTGGTCGAAGAAGCGGCTGAGCCTTTTGGCGTCGACCTCGTTCTCGATGTTCCGGGAATAGGATCCCTGGCGGGCAATCTCCAGGGCCTCCTGGTCCACGTCGGTGGCGAAGATCTGCACCACCCGGCTCTGGCCGGCACCTTCGAGGTACTCGTGGAAAAGGATGGCCAGGGAGTATGCCTCCTCGCCGGTGGCGCAGCCGGCGATCCAGGCCCGCACCGGCTCTTCCTTTTCCGGCCGCTCAAAAAGCCGGGGGATGACCTCGGCCTCGAGCTGCTGCCACGCCTCCTGGTCCCGGAACCAGCTGGTGACGTTGATGAGGAGGTCCTTTTTCAGAAGATCGATCTCCTGGGGGGTGGTGCGCAAGAAATCGAGGTATTCCTGCAAGCCCTCCAGCCGGTTGATGCTGAGCCGCCGGAGGATCCTGCGAAACAGGGTGGTCTTCTTGTAGCCGCGGAAATCGTGCTTGGTTCGGAAGCGCAAAAGAGAGAGCACCTCGTTCAAGGCGGCCTTCTCTTGCACAGACAGCTCCCGGGTCGCCTCGACGCGGTTGAGCAGGGGATGCCGGAGGTAGTCGACGATGGCCGCCGGCATCTCTTCCACCGCCAGGACATGGTCCACAAGACCGGTGGCGATGGCGCTCCTGGGCATGGAGTCGTGGAGGGCGGTGGCCGGATCCTGGGCCATGACCATGCCGCCCAGCTCCTTGACCGTCTTGAGGCCCAGGGCGCCGTCCGATGCCGTGCCGGTGAGGATGACGGCCACGGCCTGCTCCCGGCGCTCCTCGCCCAGGGAATGGAAGAAGTGGTCGATGGGCAGCCGCGTGCCGCGGACGAGGACCGGCTTGTCAACCCGGAACCTGTTGCCTTGCAGCGCCAAATAGGCGTTGGGCGGAATGACGTAGACCGTGTCCGGCTCCACCGCCAACCGGTGCTCGGCCTGGACGACCGTAAGCCCGGTACGTTTGGCGAACAGCTCCTCCAGCCCTCCCTGGTATCGGGGGTCCCGGTGGACGACCAGAACGATGGCAAAGCCGCGGGACGGAGGCATGGCCTCCAGGAGCCGGCTGATCGCCTCGATGCCACCGGCCGAGGCACCGACCCCCACCACCGGCACCAGGTGTGGGGAGGCCGCCGGGGCAACCTCCTCCGGCGGGGGAGGGCCGCTTCCCTTCCGGGCGACCTTCTCCCCCCCCGCCGTCGTCCTGCCACCCTTCTTCTCCTTGCGCTCCATCCTGGATCCTCCGGCAGCCGCAGTCTTGTCTGTTGGCCCATCCCCGGAATGGTGCAGCCAGAGCCTGCAGTTGCAGCAGGCTAATGGGGGGGGAAGATCTCCTTGCTCCTGGTTGTTCATACCAGACGCCCCGGATGTTCGGCAAGGCGGAAGAGCAGCGCCGTTGTCGGGTCAGCAGGCAATCCTGCCAGCCAGGACGACATCCTGCCATCCAGGACAGGGCCGCAGCAGCCGTTGGGGTGGCGCCGTTCCATCGGATGCCGCGTCCGGTGCCGGTTCACTTCCCGCCCCGGCCTCACAGGTCCTGAAGGACGTATACGACCTGTGCCCTTTCAAGAAACAACCGCCACCAGAGAGGACTTCCGGCGTTGCACCCCGTTGGGTGCGCCCCGCGCATGGCAGCTCACTGGCCCAGGGGAGCCCTGGCGGCCATGCCCGCGGCCTGGCATGTGTCTTGCTCGGCAAGACAGCGGGAGGTCAGGACTATGCACGAGGAGGAGAACAGATGCGTCGTCCGGCGAGGCGCCGGGATCGACGGAGCGAAAATCATGCTCTTCAAGGATCGCAAGGAGGTCGGAGCGCGGCTGGCCCAGGTCCTGCGGCCCCAGGCCCCGGCCCGAGACAGTCTGGTGGTGGCTCTGTCCCGCGGCGGCCTGCTGGTCGCGCACGAGGTGGCGCAGGCCCTGGGGGCACGCCTGGAGCCCTTTCTGGTCCAGATGCTGGAGCGGCCCAGGCTTGCCCAGCAGGCCTTCGGCGCCATCGCCCTTGCGGCCAGCCAGGACATCGGGGAAGAGATGAGGAAGGTGCAGCGCTGGGCGGTCTGGCCGGCGAGAACCGGCCCCCCGGCCCGGCCGGCGCCCGGCATCCTGGACAAGTGGGTCATCCTGGCCGACGACGGCACCGCCACGCTCACCACCATGCGTGCCGCGGCCACGGCGCTCAGGTGGGGAAGGCCCCGGCGGCTGACCATGGCCTTGCCGGCGATCACGCCGCAGGCGCAGGAAGCCCTGGAGGCCGAGGCCGACGAGATCGTCACGCTCGTCAGCCCGCACCTGGCCGAAGGCCTGGGGGCCTGGTACGAGGACTACACCCTGCCGGACGACCTGACCATGACCGCGCTTCTTGCCGAGGCGGATCAGTGGTTGAACTGAGAAGGCAGCGAATGTCGAAGGAGATCCCAACAATCATCAACAAGGAGCTGACCATGAAACGAGCCGGTTTATCGACCATTGCAGTTGTCGGTTGCCTCCTGGTGGTGACCAGCACCGGAGAGGCTGGGTCGGAAAAAAAGGCAGGCCACGCCGAGGAGTTCGCCGGCTCGGAATCCTGCCGGACGTGCCATGCCGAGGAATACGAAAGCTGGAAGGAATCGTGGCACAGCAAGATCATCAGGCCGAAAAAAGGCGCCATCCTGAAGGAGGCGGTGGAGAAATGGGGCGGCGACGGCACCAACCCCGGCCCGACCACCGGTAATGTCTCGGGCAAGACCTACACCTTCGACGATGTCCAATACGTGGTTGGCTCCCGCTGGAAACAGCGTTACCTGGTGAAGAACGAGCAGTCCGGCGGCCTCCAGTTTCTCAACATGCAGTTCAACCGCGCGAGCCTCATGTGGGAAAAATACGGCCAGAAAAACGACTGGGACAGCATGTGCGCCACCTGTCATACCACCGGCTACCGTATCCTGGAGTATGACGAAAAGGCCGGCCGGACCGTCAAGAGCGACTTTGTCGAAATGGGGGTCGGTTGCGAGGCCTGCCATGGCCCCGGGGCCCGCCATGTCGAGTCGAAGAAGGAGATGGACATCTTCAACCCGGCCCGCCTGGACGTCCAAGCGCAGTCCAAGGTTTGCGGCTACTGCCATATCCGCCTCGAGAACGAGCGGTGGAAATCGGCCCAGGGCAACCCACGCGAGGACTTCCCGGCCCCCAAGGTTGGCGAGACCCACAGGCCAGGCGACGACTGGACCACATGGTATCCCGAGGAGGTCATCATTCCCGGGGTCCAGGAGCAACACCCCTTTGACGCAGAATACCAGGGGGACCTGAAGGGAATGTTCAAGGTCGACGAGATCTCCAAGGCCAGCGGAGTCTACGAGGAAGCCAAGCATCACCAGGAATACCAGGGCTTCATCCAGTCGGCCCATTATCAGAAGGCCAAGATGTCGTGCATCACCTGCCACTCACCCCACGCCGGCAAGGGCAAGATCAAGAAAGTGTCAAAGGATGCCTGCGGCAGCTGCCACGATGCCACCTTCACGGTGGAAGCATACATGCCCAACACCGGCAAGACCGCCGACAACCTGTTCGTGCGCAGCCATACCTTCGTCAAGAGCCCGCGCAAGGGTGGGCCAGGCGCCGCCGAACTGGGCACGCCACACTATTACGAATAGCAAGGCCGGCGCAAGGCGGGGTACTTCGGTCCTGCCAGCGGGTGAGGGGGGGCGACGCATGCGTCGCCCCTTCTACGGGAGGATCATGCCGACGCCGTCGGGAATCGCGGGGGCGGGCGACGCCGGTGTCCGGCGCGGCTCCCCACCGCTGCAAGACGTAGCGGGGGCGACGCAGGCGTCGCCCTGCAGACGGCCCATGGCCGGGCTCGTTGGGGCTTGGCTGCCCGCGCTGACGAAACCGCATCGGCGGGGAGTCTGATCGGAGCTCATGCGGTCTCGAGGCCGTAGAGGTCGCGCAGGCAGTCCGGACAGATCTCGTCCTTGACGTCCGAGCCGCTCCTTTTGCTCCGGAAGGCCTCGACAGTCATCCATTCGTCGCCGGCACTATGAATCCTCCGGCAGTTCCGGCACACCGGCAACAGCCCCTGCAGCACCTCGATCTCATCCAGAGCCTTGGCCAGATCGGCCAGGAGGCTGTCCTGCTGCCGGATAATCCGCTTGCGCTCCACGGCGTAGCGCATGGCACGGCTGAGCAGGGTGGGGGTAAGCAGGCCCTTTTCCAGGTAGTCCTGGGCCCCGAAGCGGACCGCCTGGATGGCGACCTGGTCGTCGGTAAGGCCGGTGAGCACCACGATGACCACGGCCGGGAAGCGGCCGATCAGGGTGCGCACCGTCTGCAGGCCGGTAGAGTCCGGCAGGCTCAGGTCCAGAAGAACGATATCCCAGGCAGTGCCGTCGAGGGCCGCGATGGCCTCCGCCATGGTCGGGACATCGTTGACGGTAAAGTGCACGGCATCGCTTTCGGACAGGTATTCCTTGATCAACTGCGCGTCCTGGGGATTGTCCTCGACCAGCAGCACCGACAGCTCTTCCACGCCCTCACCTCGAAAATCGTTCTGGATGTTTTCAGCCTGGCGCTATATAACCTGTCCAAGCCCTGCCTTCCAGAACAAACGTTCCTTCCGGCACCAATGCCCCGACATGATCAACCCCAGCCTTGGCCCTGCCTCATGCTCAGGGAATTCCGGCAACTGGTCAGGAAGTCCGCCTGCGCTGCAGGTCCTCCGACACCGGGGGGGCCAGGCCATGCCCTCTGATCCCGGCACTGCTGCCAGGGTTCTGGTCGTCGACCGCGACGCCTCGTTCTTCGGCACCTTCTCCCCTGTTGCCGCCAGCCAGGGCTTCACCACCGAGCTGGCCCTCAGCGCCAGCGAAGGCCTCGACAGGATCGGCGCCAGCGCCTACGACATCGTCTTCCTGCGGGAAGGCCTGCCGGACCTGCACGTCCGGGAGGCCATTGCCCGGATCAGGAAGACCGTCCCTGGCCCCAGCGTCCTGGTGCTCGGCCAGGAAGACAGCACCAGTGCCATCGAGCGCCTGCTGGAAGACGGCGTCTGGGACTATCTCCTGGAAACCGAGTCCCCGCAAACAATCCTGTCGATATGCAAAAATGTGGTCAACCATCGCCGGAGCCTGGCACGGGGCGCGGGGCTGCCTGCAACCGCTGCCGCGGCCGGCAAGGATGACAGCATCATCGGGCGCAGCCGGGAGATCCAGCAATGTCTCGACCTGGTGGCCAAGGCTGCCCCGTCGGAAGCCAACGTGCTCATCTGCGGCGAGTCCGGGACCGGCAAGGAGCTCTTTGCCCGGGCAGTCCACAACCTGAGCAACCGGGCGGACCGCAAGCTGGTGGTGGTCGATTGCGCCGCCCTGCCGGACAATCTCGCCGAGAGCATCCTGTTCGGCCATGTCAAAGGGGCGTTCACCGGTGCGGACCGGAGCCAGGAGGGACTGGTCCGGGAGGCGGATGGCGGCACCCTGTTCCTGGATGAGATCGGCGAGCTGCCTTTGGAGATCCAGAAGAAGTTCCTGCGGGTTCTGCAGGAGCGGCAAGTGCGCCCCATCGGCGGCAAGACGGTGATCCGGGTCGATTTCCGCCTGGTGGCCGCCACCAACAAGGATCTCGACGCCCTGGTGGGAAGAGACCTCTTCCGC
>JBFMBH010000027.1:5832-37266 GCA_040755095.1 Thermodesulfobacteriota bacterium | reverse complement strand
GACACCGACCGCATGCTCCCAGGGTTCCGGGCCCTTGTGACCCAACCAACCCTACCCGAACAACTCCTCCAAGCGGTCAAACGACAGACATCCTTGGCCAAACCCAACTGAATATTGTGACCATAGGGTGTGACGATCAGCTCACCGCTGATGATCTCGCCGGTCGCGTTCTCCAAAATGGCGTACAGGTCGTCGTAAGAAGCGGTCCGCCGCGCCGTCTCGGGCATAGTCTCCTACCTCCCGGGTCAGGCCGTGGGGACAGCTGGAGGAAGTGGATCGCCACCGTTCCGGCCCTACAAGTCCTCAGGTCGAAGACCTGTGTGCCTGCCGATACGCGCCAGCATGCGCGGGCCAAGCTCCTCGCCGTCGTGGAAGGCGAAGACGACGTCTGACCAGCCAGCTCGCATCAGAGTCCGATGCGAGCCACTGTGGCGCTTGATCTGCCAACCAAGGCGCAGAAGCGCTGTGAGGACACGCTTCGCCTTGGCTGAAGGCCAGGGGTTCACGCCGCAGCTGGAACCGAAATGCTGATCGCCGACGGGCGGACCTCACCGTACTCGATCCGCTCTGCCAGTACCCGAAGCGCCAACACTTCGGCCTTGGCCATGGCCTCCGTAGGCGAAGCGCCGTAGGCCAACACACCTGGAAGCTGCGCCACTTCGGCCAGCCAGCGCCCATCCTCTTCACGCTCGCATTCGAGGGTCAATTCCATGTCCTCGTGGCCTCCCCTGCACCTCTATCGCCTGGCCGCCAACCGGCTCTGCTCGGCCTGGATAGACAACGGCACAAAGCTCCCGCATATTCCCTCCAACAGCGGATGTACACCGGTTTGATAGGCTTTCTGGCTGGGCCGGAACGGTTCGGCCCGATTTGGTGATGAACATACAATGACTTCCCCATCATGCCGGCAACTGACGCCGTGACGGTCGGTGAGCGCCTGAAGGTCCTCGAGGCGCCAGTCGGTGGGATTGGCGCGCATTCGCTCGAAGAGCTACTCGTGCCTCGACATGGCTCGATGATACTCAATAGAGTACCAAGCAGCAAGAACCTGCCACGCATCGTGAACATCCGTGGCGCCCAACCGCGGTCGTGGCCGTCGCCCGTCTGCGCCCGGTGGGTACCTCACCCGACCCGTGGCGGCTGCCGTCCCTCTGTGGCGAGGCGGCCGCATCCTACCGCCCCTGCTCGGCCTGGGCTACCGCCCCGCTCAGATCAAGCTGGTAGGTGACCACGGCGCTCTCCCCCTCGGCCAGCGACTCCAGGAGGCCGCCGCCCAGGATCAGGCCCACCACCAGAAGAGCGGGCTCGCCTTCCTTGCCGGCCCTGAGCTGGTAGTCCACCACCTCGCCGTCGATCTTGCGGGTGTGCCACAGCTCGGCCAGGGCCAGGCCATTCCAGGAGAGGGCGTAGATCTCGCCGGAAGGATAGCTTTTGTAGTTTTCGAAGATCTGACTGGCGGAGCCGGGATTGCGGTTGACGATGACATCCGGTTGGCGGTCGTTGTTGACATCCGCCACCAGCAACCGGGAGGGCAGGTAGATGCGGTCGGGCGGCAGGGCGTCCTCCCGGAGGGATCGATCCAGGGGCTTGCCGCCGGCGATGAAACGGGTGGTGCCGCCGAAGTGCTCGTCGCTGGCCCACAGGGCCTTGCCATCAGCCCGCCAGACCCGGAGACGGTTGCTCCTGTCCACCGCCACAACCTCGGAAGAGCCGTCGCCATCCAGGTCGGCCATGACGAAATCGAACACGTTGACCGAGTCCGGCACCGACAGCCGGCCGGCCTCCTGGACGTTGCCGCCGGAGATCGTCAGCCGGAAGAGGCCCGGCACCATGGCCTGGCGGCTGCCGCCGGCGGTGCTGTCGGCGGCGCCGACGCCGGCCCGTTGTCCCACCAGGGTCCGGCCCTCGCCAGGCAGATCCACCGCCCGGATGTACCAGGGAATGTCCTGGAACAGGTAGCCGAAATCCTGGCCTCGCCACTGGACCGCCCAGGAGTGGGGCTCTTCGGGATCGGCGGCAGAGACGTAGATCTCGGCCCGGCCGTCCCGGTCCAGGTCAGCCAGGCTCACCCCGTGCAAAGGGAAGCTGGTCTGGCCCGGCACCCGCCAGAAGAGCTTGAGGCGGCGGCCGCCCTCGTGGCGGTAGACGAGGAGCTCGGAGCGGCTCACACAAACGATCTCCAGGGCGCCATCGCCGTCCACATCGCCGGCATCCATGGCGGCCAGCTCGAAGTCCAGGGTCTGGCTCTTCACGAACTCCGCCGTGCCGGCAATGCCCGTGGGGCGGATGAAGACCGAGCCACCCGTGCCCATGGACTGGCGGTACATGCGGTCAGGGTGCATGGTCATGGTGGGGCCGCTGGTGGTGGTCGCGGTGGCCGGCACTGCCGGAGCCGCCGGACGCTGGCGGCCGAAGAGCCGCTCGCCGATGTCCCAGGCCAGGCCGTCCACAGCAGCGATCACCTCCGAGTCCCGGGGGGCGGTGGCGAAGAAGCGCTCCACAGGCTTGTCTGCGGCCGCGGGGTAGACCCGGGCATCGACGCTCACCCCGCCGCCCAGGGCGGTGAGGCTGCCTGCGGCCACGTAATCGGCCCCCAGGCTGGCTGCCAGATCACGGAAGTCGCCATCGCTGGCCGGCTGCGGCCGGCCGGCCATGGCGGCCTCCACCCGGGCTCGCTCCACCAGCCGGACGCCATCGCCTGCCGCCAGGCGGCTGGCCAGCATGTCCCGCACCCCGTCCCGCAGGTAGCCCAGCTCCGCCGGCGCGTTCATTGCAAAGGGCAGAATCGCCACCCGGGCTGCCGGTGGCCCGCCCCCGTCTGCCGCCTGGGTGATACCAGCCTGCAAGACCAGGAAAAACGCCAGCAAGATCGTTGTCATCGGTTTAGCCATGATTGCACTCTTCCTCGATCACGTCCGTTGAGTCATGCCCCGTGCCTCAAGCCTCGGACTGCTCCAACAGCTTCCGAATCTCCGAACGGACACCAGGCAGACGTTCTCGGACCGTCTTCCAGACCAGATGATGGTCCACCCCGAAGTAGAAATGGATAAGCTTGTCCCGCATCCCTGCCATTTCCTTCCAAGGAATGCTTGTCTCCCCACGTACAGCCTCCGGGATATGCTTGGCGGCCTCACCGATGATCTCCAGCTTTCTGATCACGGCACTGACCGTCTTGTCATCAGCGGCAAAGGACTCAACGTCCATCCCAAGCACGAAGGCCTCGATGCTGTCCAGGGCGGCCAGGATATCCCGAAGGTAAAGGGCATGATCTCTCAAACAGCGACGACCTCTTGCAGGACTGACTCTTGCAGCTCCGGCCGCAAGGACCGTCTGGTGACCACATCCACCTTGCACTGGAGCTCTTCTTCCAAACGCAGGGTCAATCCCATGAGGTCCAGAAGATCCGCGTCATCGTCCAGGATCACCAGGAGGTCGACGTCACTCGCTTCTCTTTGCTCGCCGCGCACCCAGGAGCCGAACAGACCGATCTCTTTCACCTTGAAGGTGGCCATGAGGCCAGGCTTCAACACCCGCAGTCTGTCCAGCAGCTCCCTGGCATTGACCATGCTGGTCCTCGTCGCGTCCCAGACCGGCCCCCGGTAAGCCTACCGCCGCCGACTGGCTCTCTCATCAGGTGGGTCAATGTATCGCAGGCGATATAGGGCGGCAAGTGGTTTCCCGGTGACCAAAGCCTCCCGGTCCCGGTTGCGCCGGCCTTCGAGCCGGGTTTATATTCCTCGTCCATGAGGACTACCCTCTTCCTTGTGCGCCACGGCGTCACCGCGGCCAACCAGGAGGACCGGTTCGCCGGCCGTTCCGGCGAGCCGTTGCACCCGGACGGCATCCGGCAGATGCGCAGCCTGGGCGATCGCCTGCAGGGCTTGGGCCTGGCGGCCATCCACTCCGGGCCGCTACCCCGCACCCGGGAGTCGGCCACCATCCTGGGCCAGGCCCTCGGCCTGCCCGTCCACACCGAGGCCGGCTTCAACGAGATGGCCATCCCCCACTGGGATAGCCTGGCCAAAGACGAGATTCGGCGCCGATTCGGCGACCAGTATCCGGTCTGGAAGGCGACCCCCCACCGGTTTCAGGCCCCGGGCTGCGAAACTCTGGCCGCGGTCCAGGCCCGGGCGGTACAGGCAGCCGAGGCCCTGGCGGACCGCTACCCCGGCCAGGCAGCGCTGGTGGTCAGCCACCTCATCGTCCTGCGCTGCCTGATCCTCCACTACCAGGGCCTGCCTCTGGACGACTTCCGAGCCATTCGCTGCGACAACAGTGCTGTCTGGGTGGTGCAAGGGCTCGGCACCCGGGAGCCGACCTGTTTCCCTCTGGCCGGGCCGAAGTCCGCCGCCCCGGCGGTCGCGGATCTGGCGGGACCTGCATCCGCTGCCGGCATGCCGCCACCCTGAAGGGTTCTTGGTCCGGTAGGCGCGCCCGCAAGCAACAACCACCCCAACTGACAAGGAGAATCCGACCATGAACCACCTGAAGACCGCCCTGCTCATGGCCGCCCTCACCGCCCTGTTCCTGATCGTCGGCCGGATGATCGGCGGTCAGGGTGGCATGACCTTTGCCCTCGTCATGGCCCTGGTGCTCAACTTCGGCTCCTACTGGTTCAGCGACCGGCTGGCCCTGGCCATGTCCGGCGCCCGGCCCCTGGATCCCACCTCGGCCCCGCGCTTGACTGCTGCTGTGGACCGCCTGTGCCGCCGGGCCGGCCTGCCCCGGCCCCGGCTCTATCTCATCCCTGGCCAGACCCCCAACGCCTTTGCCACCGGCCGCAACCCGGAGCATGCGGCGGTGGCCGTCACCCAGGGCCTGCTGGAGCTGCTCTCCGACCAGGAGCTGGAGGGGGTGCTGGCCCATGAGCTCGCCCACGTCAAGAACCGGGACATCCTCCTCAGCTCCATCGCCGCGGTCATGGCCGGTGCCATCGGCTATCTGGCCTCCATGGCCCAATGGGCGCTCATCTTCGGCGGCGGCCGCTCCAGCGACGACGAGGAAGGGGGCGCCGGCGGCCTTGGTCTCCTGGTGGCGATGATCGTGGCACCACTCGCCGCCACCATCATCCAGCTGACCATCTCCCGGAGCCGGGAGTACGCCGCCGACCGCACCGGCGCCGAGATCGCCGGCTCGCCGGAAGGCCTGGCCTCGGCCCTCGGCCGACTCGAGCAATGGAACCGGCGCCTGCCCATGGCAATACAGCCCGCCCAGGCCCAGATGTTCATCGTCAACCCCTTGAAGGCCGACGCCTTGATGCGCCTGTTCTCCACCCACCCGCCGATCCAGGACCGGATACGGAGGTTGTTGGGCTAGCCTCACTCCCGCCCCATGTCCCGATGCCCGACCCGGGCCGGCTCGCCGGCGGCGGCGAGCCGGCAGGCCAGGGCCTCGGCCACGGCCACGGACCGGTGCTTGCCGCCGGTGCAGCCTATGGCCACGGTCAGGTAGGCCTTGCCCTCCCGGCGATAGAGCGGCAGAAGGAAGAGCAGCAGATCGACCAGGTGATGGAGAAAGCGGTCCGCCTCGTCATGATCGAGGACGTAGGCCGCCACTTCCGGATCTTGTCCGGTGCGGGGCCGAAGGAGAGGCACAAAATGCGGGTTGGGCAGGAAGCGGACATCGAGCACCAGGTCGGCGTCCGGGGGCAGTCCGTGCTTGAAGCCGAAGGACAGGAGGCTGACCCGCAGGGCCTCACCCGGGGAGCGACCGGCGTAGAGCCGGAAGATCGCTTCCCGCAGCTGATGGACGTTTTGGCGGGAGGTGTCGAGGATCCGGGTGGCCTCGGCCCGCAGTCCGGCAAACCGGGCTCGCTCCCGGGCGATGGCCTCCGGCACTCCGCCTTCCTCGGCGGCCAGCGGGTGGCGGCGGCGGGTTTGACTGAAGCGTAAGACCAGGACCTCGTCCGTGGCCTCCAGAAACAGGATCTCCAGCCGGTGCCGCCCCTGGGCCACGGCGGCGAATACCGCCTTGTATTCGCCCAGGAAGACCCGCTCCCGGGCGTCCATCACCAGAGCCACCCGCCGGAAGGGCGGCTGGGCGGCAGCCATCACCGCCAGGAAGTCCGGCAGGAGCACCAGGGGCAGGTTGTCGACGCAGTAGTAGCCGCAGTCCTCGAAGGCCTTGAGGGCGGTGCTCTTGCCCGACCCGGACAGGCCGGTGATGATGACCGCCTGCAGCTGGTCAGCCGGCGGGGGCAGGGGAGCGGGGGCAGGCACGCTCATGGTGCCGGGCGGCCAGCCTCGGCCTCGGTGAAAACGGCCAGGACCTCTTCCGCGGTCTTGGCCCGCATGAGGCGGGTGCGAATGGCTGCCTGGCGGAGGAAACGGGTGACCGACCCCAGAACCCTCAGGTACGGTTCCGCCGATTCCTGGGGAGCCAGCAACAGGAGGAAGAAGTGCACCGGCTGGCCGTCCTGGGCTTGGAACGGCACCCCGGTCTGGGAACGACCGAAAATGGCCAGGAGCTGTCCCAGGCCTTTGAGCTTGCCGTGGGGGATGGCGATGCCGCTGCCGATGCCGGTGGTCCCCAGCTGCTCCCGCTCCTCCAGGACCTGCAGGATCTCGGCGGCCGTCCGGCCCGCCAGCTGGCCGGCGGCCACCGCGGCCAGCTCGGCCAGCACCGCCTCCTTGGTCTGCCCCTGGAGGGCGAGCACGATCCGGCCTTCCGCAAGCAGCCCTGACAAAGGCATCCCCGCCCCCCTTCCCTGGCCAGTCGAACCCCGGCCGCTCCGGTCTACTCGGTGGCCAACAGGCCCAGGTTGCCGCCCTTGAGGCGATAGAGCACGCTCACCGTGCCCGTCTCGGCACTGGTGAAGACCAGGAACTCGTCCGCGGAGATCCGCATCTGGGCCACCGCCTCCTCGAGGTCCATGGGCTTGGCCAGAAGCAGCTCCGTCTTCACGATCCGCAGACCGCTCTCGGGCGTCTCGTCGGCGCCATCGGCGGAGAACACCTCCATGAGCACCTTCTGGGCCCGGACTGCGGCGCCGTTCTTCTTCTTGCGCCGCTCCTGCTGCCGCCGGATCTGCTCCTGGACGTTGTCCAGCAAGAGATCGATGGCGGCATACATGTCATCCTTCTCTTCTACGGCCTTGATCTTCACCCCCTGGGCCGCGATCACCGCTTCCGCCCGCTGCCGGAACTTCTCGGCGGACAGCACCAACGAGACCTCGATGGGCTCGTCCAGACAGCGCTTCAGCTTCTGCAGCCGGTTCTCGGCATAGGCGCGCACGGCATCACTGGATTCCAGACGACGGAAGGTGACGGCGATCTGCATGGGCACGACCTCCTGTCTCACGGGTGTTGGGCGGCGGCGATATCGGCGGGCCTTGTGACGAAGGGGCTTGCCGAGCTGCGCGGTGCGGTCGCTACGATGGCCGCTTGCGCAGGTGACTCGGCAGAATGCCCAGCTGCTCCCGGTACTTGGCCACGGTGCGCCGGGCGATCTCCACACCCTCCTTGTGGAGGATCTTGGCAATGGCGCTGTCCGACAAGGGTGCGCTTTCGGTGGCGATGATCTGCCGCACCCGCTCCCGGACGCTCTCCGCCGCCAGGGCCTCACCGCCGTCCCGCCGCTGGATGGCGGTATTGAAGAAGTACTTGAGCTCGAAGATGCCCTGCGGGGTGTGCACATACTTGTTGGTGGTGACCCGGCTGACCGTGGACTCGTGCATGCCGATATCCTCGGCCACGTCCCGGAGGATCAGCGGCCGCAGGTAGGCCACCCCCCAGTCGAAAAAATCCCGCTGGAACTTGATGATGCTCTCCACCACCCGGTAGATGGTCCGCTGCCGCTGCTGGATGCTGCGGATCAGCCAGACCGCCGCCTTGACCTTGTCCTGGATGTAGGTGCGGGCGGTGGGGGAGGCCTCCTGGCGGTTGCGCAGCACATCCTTGTACAGGGAGCTGACCCGCAGCCGAGGCAGGCCATCGTCATTGAGGAGAATGACAAACTCGTCCCCGACCTTGTAGACGTAAACATCGGGGATGATGTACTGGGAATGCTCATCGGAGTATACCCGGCCGGGGTGGGGATCGAGGCCGGTGATCACCCGTACCGCCTGGATGACATCATCCTCGGTGGCTCCGGTGGCCTTGGCGATCTGGGCATAGCGCTTCGTTTCCAGGAGCTGCAAGAAGTCGCGGACGATGGTCGCGGCAAGGGAGCTGCCAGCCCCCAGGTGCTCCAGCTGCAGGAGCAGGCACTCCTGCACGTCCCGCGCCCCAATACCCGGGGGATCCATCTCCTGCACCCGCCGGATCAGCCGCTCGGCCATGGCGGAGGAACAGCCGGTGGCGCGCACAATCTCCTCCGGGGTCACCTCCAGGAAGCCATCCCGGTTGAGGTTGCCAATGACGAAGGTGCCCACCTCCACCTCCTCCTCATCCAGATCGGACAGGCACAATTGCCAGCGCAGATGGGACTGAAGGTCGGGCTTCTGGGCGAGAACGTCCAGGCGGGACAGGGTGGGACGATCCTCGTAGGCCGAGGACAGGCTGCTCCCGGAATCAGGCCCCTCGGACCAGTCGAGGGGCAGGCCGGCCATCGGGTCCTCGAAGGCCGGGGCCGCCGGGTCGGGACTGTACTCGTTGGCGTAGTCGTTCCAGTCGATGGCGGCCAGGGACTCCGGCCGCTCGAACGACAGCTCCGGGGTGACCTCAGCCAGGACGGCTGCCGGCTCTCCCTCTTCGGGGGGCGTACTCTGGGAGGCCTCGGCCTCCCCCTCCGGCTCGGCGGTGCCTTCTTCCAGAAGGGGGTTTTGCTCCAGCTCCTGCTGGATCATCTCCACCAGCTCCAGCCGGTTGAGCTGCAGAAGCTTGATGGCCTGCTGGAGCTGGGGGGTCATCACCAGCTGCTGGGCCAGTTTGAGCTGCTGCCTCAGTTCCAGGGCCATGGTCGAGATCCAGATCGCAAGAGACGGCTAGAGGCGAAAGCCTTCGCCCAGGTAGTGCTGCCGGGCGATGTCACTGGCCACAATGGCCGCGGGATCGCCGGCGGTCAGGATGTGGCCCTCGCTGATGATGTAAGCATGATCACAGATGGACAAGGTCTCCCGGACATTGTGGTCCGAGATGAGGACCCCCAAGCCCCGCTCCTTGAGACCGCGGATAATCCCCTGCAGGTCAGCCACCGACAGGGGATCGATACCGGCAAAGGGCTCGTCCAGCAGCACGAAACGGGGGCCAATGGCCAGGGCGCGCATGATCTCCACCCGCCGCCGCTCGCCGCCGGACAGGGTGTCCGCCCGGTGATCTGCCAAATGGCCCATACGCAGGTCATCGAGCAGGGCCTCGATCCGGCTACGGATCTCGGCCCGGGGCAGCCCCAGGGGCTCCAGGACCAGCCGGAGGTTCTCGACCACCGACAGGCGCCGGAAGACGGAAGGCTCCTGCGCCAGATAGCTGACGCCCAGCCGCGCCCGGTCATGGATCGGCAGCCACGTGATCTCGACGCCATCCAGGAGGACCTGTCCGGCGTCCGGCCGCACGAAGCCGGAAACCATATAAAAGGTTGTGGTCTTGCCGGCACCGTTGGGGCCAAGAAGCCCTACCACCGTGGCCGCGGCCACGTCCAGATCGACCCCGTGCACCACCGGCCGGGCACCGTAGTGCTTGACCAGGGCCCGGGCCGAAAGCTCAGCCATGGCCGCCCATCTCCGGAGGGGGCCCGGCCTCTGGCCCGGAAACCGGGCGACGCCAGGGGCTCATGGCCGGGCCTCGTCCGCCGGCCGCTCGGGATAAATGAGGGCCTTCACCCGGCCGCTGCCGCCCTTTTCCACCACACTCCGGCCCTCGTCCAGGTAGAGGACGATGCGCTCGCCGCTGACGCTGTTGTCCGCCTGCCAGACCTGGGCGGCGCCGGTCAGGATCACCTGCCGGCTGGCCGCCACGTATTCCAGATTGTCGCCCGTGGCCACCCAGTTCTTCCGGGTGATCCGAACCCCGCCCTCGGCGCGGATCCGGTCGATATCACCGGCCCCCGGCCCGAGGCCGCTATCCGGGGCGCTCTGGGCAGCTGGCCGGCGCCGGACATAGGTAACCGTCATCCGCTCGGCGCGGATGACCATGTCCCCCTGGGTAGCCTCCACATGACCCAAAAAATGGAGCACTTCCTCCTTGGCATCCGATTCCAGGCGATCCGCCTCGATGTGGATGGGGGCAGCCGCCGCCGGAGCCGACTGGGCAGCAGCCCCCCCCGGGCGCAGAGCGATCCCCACAGCCAGGAGCACCAACCACGGCCATGCCGGACACGGCAGCCGCCAGGCGCCCAGGCCCCACCAGACCGGCAGCAGGAGGCTCTTCCCGAGAATGGCACCGCAGGAGAACGAGCAAGGGACAAACGAGGGCACCGGGAGCGGCAGTCGATGTTGCCCACGGCACCCTGCCAGTCCCGATTGCGGATGGACCTGCTGCAGCTCGATGATACGCACCCCTTCCGGCATGCACACCGCCGGCAGTCCGCCGCCGGCCATCGCCCGCGGCCTGGCCGCTGACGCCAACTTGAGCCCATCTTACTGCCCATCCCCGGCAATGTAAAGCCTGCAGTGGAGGGGTGGCAGACCGCCTCCGCGGGCGGACGACAAAGCCCTTTACAGGTCCGGACACGGGCGGTTAAGGTGCTGCTTTTTCAGCGCCACGACGCCCGAGGACCGCGGAGGAGCGTATGGAACGCCTCATCGAAAAAGCCAAGACCCTGATCGAAGCCTTACCCTACATCCGGCGGTTCGGAAGCCAGACCATCGTCATCAAATATGGTGGCCACGCCATGGTCGACGAGGGCCTCAAGCACAACTTTGCTCTGGACGTCATCCTGATGAAGACCGTCGGCCTCGACCCCATCGTCGTCCATGGCGGCGGGCCGCAGATCAACCAGTTTCTCCGGAAGATGAACGTCGAGTCCAGCTATGTCCATGGCATGCGGGTCACCGACGGCGAGACCATGGATGTGGTGGAGATGGTGCTGGTGGGCAAGGTCAACAAGGAGATCGTCGGCCTGATCAACCAGCATGGCGGCAAGGCTGTGGGCCTGTCCGGCCGGGACGGCGATCTGGTCCAGGCCAAGAAGATGTTGAAGATGCTGAAGCCGGGTGGCGACGCCCCGCCAGAGCTCATTGACCTGGGCCGGGTCGGGGAGGTGACCGGCGTCAATCCTGCCATTCTCCACACCCTGAAGGCTCGGGATTTCATCCCGGTCATTGCGCCGGTCGGGGTGGGTGAAGACGGCCAGCCCTATAACATCAACGCCGATCTGGTGGCCGGGGCGGTGGCTGCCCATCTGAAGGCCGCCAAGCTCATCCTGCTGACCGACGTGGAGGGGGTCCTGGACGGGGAGAAGCAGCTGGTGCGCTCCCTTACCGCCAGCCAGGCCATGACCCTTCTGGCCGGGGAGACGATCTCCGGCGGCATGATCCCCAAGGTGCGCTGTTGTCTGGACGCCCTGGCCGGCGGTGTCGCCAAGGCCCACATCATCGATGGCCGTCTGGAGCATGCCATTCTCCTGGAGATGTTCACTGACCAGGGGATCGGCACCGAGATCATCCCGTAAGGCCCATCCTCCTTCGACTTTCCTTCTGCGAGCAGGTCGTCGCCCCCGCCGCCCGGTAGCAAATAGTTCTTTGCAAAAGCCTTGCTTTGTGGTTTGAATGCATTTTTCCCTGCACGGGCGCCGGCACCCGGGCCGGCGGCCTGGGGGCAGGTGCTCCCGATGAACAGGCCTCGACACCCGAGGTGCAAGCCATGAACAGCCATTTCCTCACCCTCTGGGATTTTACCGCCGCGGAGCTTCAGGCCTTCCTGGATCTGGGCCACCGCCTCAAGACGGAACGCCGGGCCGGCGTCCGCCACACCGCCCTGGTCGGCAAGACCATCGCTCTGCTCTTCGACAAGCCCTCCACCCGCACCCGGGTCTCGTTCGAGGCTGCCATGTACGGCCTGGGCGGGCAGGTCCTGTTCATGCCGAGCCGGGACACCCAGCTCTCCCGCCAGGAGCCCTTGAAGGACATGGCCCGGGTCATGAGCCGCTATGTGGAGGGCCTGGTGGTGCGCACCTTCGGACAGGAGGTGGTGGAGGAGCTGGCCCGCTACGCCAGCGTGCCGGTGGTGAACGCGCTGACCGATCTGCACCATCCCTGCCAGGTGCTCTCGGACATCATGACCGTGCGGGAGCGCAAGGGGTCGATGGAGGATCTCGCTGTGGCCTGGGTGGGGGATGGCAACAACATGGCCAACTCCTGGATACAAGCCGCGGCCCGCTTGGGCTTCGCCTTGACACTGGCCTGTCCCGAGGGCTATGACCCGAGCCCCCAGGTCCTGGCTGCCGCGCAGGCGGAGGCCCGCCGGCCGATCACCGTGCGGCGGGACCCCAGGCAGGCGGTGGCGGCAGCCGACGTGGTCAACACCGATGTCTGGGCCAGCATGGGGCAGGAAAGCGAGCAGGCGGAACGGGCCAAGCGCTTTCAGCCCTATCAGGTCAACAGCGCCCTTCTGGCAGCCGCCAAGCCGGACGCCATCGTGCTCCACTGCCTGCCGGCCCACCGCGGGGAGGAGATCACCGACGAGGTCCTGGAATCCCCCGCCTGCGTCGCCTTCGACCAGGCCGAGAACAAGCTGCACCTGCACAAGGCCGTTCTCCTGGCCCTTCTCGGTCGGCAGTAAGACGCGGGGCCGCGGAGGCCCTTCATGATAATCTGGTGACAACCACGCTCTGCAGCAGGGTTTGCCATGCCGCGAAAAATCGTTCTCGCCTATTCCGGGGGACTTGACACCTCCGTCATCCTCAAGTGGCTCCAGGAAACGTACCGCTGCCCGGTGGTGGCCTTCGTGGCCGACGTCGGCCAGGAGGAGGACTGGGAGGCCATCCGGGCCAAAGGCTTGGCCACCGGTGCCGAGAAGGTGGTGATCTCCGACCTGAGGGAGGCCTTTGTCCGGGAGGTGATCTTCCCGGCCTTCCGGGCCAACGCCATCTACGAAGGCTCCTATCTCCTGGGTACCTCCCTGGCCCGGCCGGTGATCGCCCAGGAGCAGGTACGGGTGGCCCTGGCCGAAGGGGCCGACGCCGTCAGCCACGGCGCCACCGGCAAGGGCAACGATCAGGTGCGCTTCGAGCTGGCCTATATGGCCCTGGCGCCGGAGCTGGCCATCATCGCCCCCTGGCGGGAGTGGGATCTCAATTCCCGCACCAAGCTCATGGCCTATGCCCAGGAGCATGGCATCCCGGTGCCAGTGACCGCCGCCAAGCCTTACAGCTCGGACGAGAACCTGCTCCACATCAGCTACGAGGGCGGCATCCTGGAGGATCCCTGGCGGGAGCCGGATCCGGAGATGTTCCGCCTGACCCGCTCCCTCGCCGCGGCGCCGGACCAGCCAGCGGTGATCGAGATCGGGTTCGAGGCCGGCGACCCGGTGGCGGTGGACGGCGAACGGCTGGCGCCGGTGGCCCTGCTGACCCGGCTCAACCGGCTGGGCGGCGAGCACGGCATCGGCCGGCTGGACATGGTGGAGAACCGGTTCGTGGGCATGAAGTCCCGGGGGGTGTACGAGACCCCGGGCGGCACCATCCTGCGCATCGCCCACCGGGATCTGGAGACCATCACCCTGGACCGGGAGGTGATGCGGATCCGGGACAGCCTGGTGCCCCGCTATGCGGAGCTGGTGTACAACGGCTTCTGGTTCTCCCCGGAGCGCCGCTTCCTGCAGACCGCCATGGACGAGGCCCAGAAGACGGTCTCCGGCACCGTCCGGCTGCGTCTCCACAAGGGGGTCTGCCAGCCGGTGGGCCGCAAGTCCCCCCTCTCCCTGTACCACGAAGCCTTCGCCACCTTCGAGGCCGACCAGGTGTACAGCCAGAAGGACGCCGGCGGCTTCATCCGCCTGCAAGCCTTGCGGCTGCGCATCGAGGCTGACCGGCAGCGCCGGACCAGCTCCCCGGGGCAGACGCCATGAGCGAGCCAAGCCGAAGGCCTGGCGACCAGGTCGGGATCGCCAAGCCCTGGGGCGGCCGCTTTGCCGAGGCCACTGCCAAGACGGTGGAGCGGTTTACGGCCTCCATCGACGTGGACGCCCGCCTCTTCCGCCACGACATTCTGGGCAGCAAGGCCCATGCCCGCATGCTGGCCGCCCAAGGCCTCCTGACCGGCGACGAGTTGGCTGCCATTCTGACCGGCCTCGACGCCATTGCCGCCGAGATCGCAGCCGGCACCTTCCCCTTTTGCACGGAACGGGAAGACATCCACATGCACATCGAGCAGGCCCTGACCGAGCGGATCGGTCCGGCCGGCGAGAAGCTGCACACCGGCCGCAGCCGCAACGATCAGGTGGCCCTTGATCTGCGCCTGTATCTGCGGGAGGCGTGCGACCAGCTGGACGAGCTCGTGACCGGCCTGCAGCGGGCCCTGGTCCGCCTGGCCCGCCGCCATCAGGATCTGATCATGCCCGGCTACACCCACCTGCAGCGGGCGCAGCCGGTGCTTTTGGCCCACCATCTCCTGGCCTACCACGAGATGCTGGCCCGGGACCGGGGCCGGCTTGGCGACTGCCGGCGGCGGCTCGATGTCTCCCCGCTGGGTGCTGCCGCCTGCGCCGGCAGCGGTCTGCCTCTGGATCGGCGGGCCGTGGCGGCCGAGCTGGGCTTTGCCGCGGTGGCCGCCAACAGCATGGATGCGGTGGCTGACCGGGATTTTGCGGTGGAGCTCGTGGCCGCCGCCGCTCTCATTCAGACCCATCTCAGCCGGCTGGCGGAAGAGCTGGTGCTCTGGAGCAGCCAGGAGTTCGGCTTCATCACCATCGCCGATGCCTACTGTACCGGCTCCAGCATCATGCCGCAGAAGAAGAACCCGGACGTCGCCGAGCTGGTGCGTGGCAAGACCGGCCGGGTGGTGGGGCATCTCGTGGCCCTCTTCACCATATTGAAGGGGCTGCCCTTGACTTACAACCGGGACCTCCAGGAGGACAAGGAGCCGGTCTTCGACAGCCATGATACGGTGGCGGCTTCCCTGACCGTGCTGAGCGAGCTGTTGGCGCATGTGGATTTTCATGGCCCGCGCCTGGCCGCCGCCGCGGCCAGCGGCCACAGCACCGCCACCGACCTCGCCGACTACCTGGTGAGGAAGGGAATGCCCTTCCGCCGTGCCCACGGCGTGGTGGGCCGGGCAGTGGCGCATTGCCTCGCCCAGGGCAAGGAGCTGGCCGAGCTGCCCCTGGGGACCTTGCAGACCTTCGCCCCGGAGATCGCGGCGGATGTCTACGATGTCTTGTCCCTGAACGGCTCGGTGGCCACCAAGACCACCCTCGGCGGCACGGCCCCGGCCCAGGTGGAAGAGGCCCTGCGGGCGGCGGAAAAGGCCTTGGGCCTGACCTGATGCGCCGCCTGCTCGTTGCCGCCTGCCTGCTCGCGGTCTGTGGCTGCGGCAAGAAGACGCCGCCTCTGCCGGCGGCTGAGATCATCCCGCCAGCGGTGACGGACCTCGCCTTCCACCTGGACGAGGGCGGGGTGACGCTGACCTGGAGCGCCCCGCCGGGCCGCGGCAAGGATCTTCGGCCTGTGGTCTCGGGCTACGAGATCAACCGGGCGGTCTTTTCCCCGGACCAGGCCTGCGACAGCTGCCCTTTGCCCTGGGGCCGGCCGGTGCACATCGACGAGCGGGACGCCCGCAGTGAGCTGCCCGGCCGCCACCGGCAATACCGGGAGGCGGTGCTGCGACCGGGGCTGCGCTATGCCTTCCGCATCCGGCCGCTTCTGGGCCGGCTCATGACCGGCCCCTTTTCCAATACCGTGGCCTTCACCTGGGAGACCCCTTTGAGCGCCCCCCAGGGCTTGACGGTCAGCCCTGGCGACGGCCGTCTGGACCTGGTGTGGCAACCGGTTACCTCGGCCCTGGACGGGACGCCGGTCCTCCTGGAGGTCCGTTACCAGGTGCTGCGAGCGGCCGGAGACTGGCGCTTCCGGCCGGTGGCCGAAGATCTCCGGGCAGCCAGCTTCCAGGACAGCACAGTCGCCAATGGGGTGACGTACCGGTACCGGGTGCGGGCCATCCGGCAGGTGTCAGGAGCGGCGATCGCCGGGCCGGTCAGCGCCGAGGTCCCCGGCGTGGCGGCAGATCATACGCCGCCAGCCCTGCCGGCCGACCTTGTGGTCCAGGCCGAGCCCGAGGGTATCCTGCTCTCCTGGCCGGCCAGCCCGGCCGCCGACCTGGCTGGCTATCGGATCTACCGGGTCCAGCTGCCGGCAACGGATCCGACCCTCTTGGGGGAGGTGCCGGCTGGCACCGAGAGCTATTTTGACCATCCAGCGCCAGGCGCCGGACGCTGGCAGTATGGGGTTACCGCCTTCGACCGGGCCACGCCGGCCAACGAGTCGGCGGCGGCCTTCGCCGTGCTGACCGTGGGGCCGGTGAGCACCGAATAGCCGCGTCTTCGGGGAGCGTCATGCACCATTTCGAGTATCGCCAGGATGAGCTGTATTGCGAGGAGGTACCGGTGCGGCTGATCGCCGATTCGGTGGGCACGCCGTTCTATCTTTACAGCCACGCCACCCTGTCCCGCCACTTCCAGGTCTTCGACCAGGCCCTGGCCCAGATCCCCCACCTGGTGTGCTACGCGGTGAAGGCCTGCTCCAACATCGCCATCCTGCGGCTGTTCGCCAGCCTGGGCAGCGGCGCTGACATCGTCTCTGGCGGCGAGCTCTTCCGGGCCCTGCAGGCTGGCATTCCCCCGGAGCGGATCGTCTACTCCGGCGTCGGCAAGACCGATGCCGAGCTGCGCTACGCCCTGCGCAGCGGCATCCGGCTGTTCAACGTCGAGTCCCTGCAGGAGCTGGATCGCCTCGAAGCTGTGGCCGCCAGCCTGGACAAGATGGCGCCGGTAGCCTTCCGCATCAATCCGGATATCGATCCCAGGACCCACCCGTACATCTCCACCGGCCTGGCCAAGAACAAGTTCGGCATCCCGGTGGGCGATGCCCCTGCCGCTTACCGCCACGCTGCCAGTCTGCCCCACCTCCGGGTGCGGGGCATCAGCTGCCACATCGGCTCCCAGCTTACCGAGGTGGCGCCCTTTGTCGCGGCCCTGGAGCGGGTCAAGGCCCTGGCCCGGGAGCTCAAGGCGGACGGCATCCCCTTGGACACCATCGACCTGGGCGGGGGGTTGGGCATCACCTACGACCTGGAGCAGCCTCCGCTGCCGGCGGACTACGCCGCGGCCCTGGCCCGGGAGTGGCGGGACCTGGACTGTACCTTGCTGGTGGAGCCGGGAAGGGTTATAGTCGGCAACGCTGCCATCCTGGTCAGCCGCGTCCTGTACACCAAGCAGACCGCCCTGAAGAGCTTCGTGGTGGTCGATGCCGGCATGAACGACCTGGCCCGGCCCAGCCTGTACAACGCCTTCCACGCTGTGCAGCCGGTGGTGCGCCAGCCCCGGGGCGAACAGGTTGCGGACCTGGTGGGCCCGATCTGCGAGACCGGTGATTTCCTGGCCCGGGATCGGGTCATGCCTGCTTTTGCTGCCGGCGACCTGGTGGCGGTGATGAGCGCCGGCGCCTACGGCTTCTCCATGGCCTCCAATTACAACTCCCGCCCCAGGCCACCGGAGGTGCTGGTGCGCGGTGAGGAGATCTTCGTGATCCGGCGGCGGGAAACCTATGCCTCGCTCATCGCCGGCGAGGCCATCCCGGCGTTCCTTGAGGGGCCTGCCTGCTAGGGTCTGCGGCCATGCGCTTTCCCATCCCTTTTGCCAAGATGAGTGGCAGCGGCAACGACTTCATCCTGGTCGATCACCGCGAGCCCTGTCTGCAGGAGGCCGAGATGCCGGCCTTCGCCGCCGCCGTCTGCCGGCGGCGGTTCTCGGTGGGGGCCGACGGCCTCATCCTCCTGGAACCGTCGCCACGGGCGGCCTTCCGCTGGCGCTTCTTCAACGCCGACGGCTCCCCGGCCGCCATGTGTGGCAACGGCGCCCGCTGCGCCGCCCGTTTTGCCGTGGAGAAGGGCATAGCACGGCCAACCCACTCCTTTGAGACCGGCGCCGGCATCATCACGGCCGAGGTCCTGGGCCGGGAGGTCAGGATCAGCCTCACGGCGCCCAGCCGCTTTGTGGCCGAGCGGCCGCTCCTGGTGTCGGGCCAGGAGCTTCGGGTCGCCAGCATCGACACCGGCGTACCCCATGCCGTCCATTTCGTATCCCCCGCCGATCTGGAGCGAGTGCCAGTGGCGGACTGGGGCCGGACTCTGCGCCTGCATCCGGAATTCGCCCCTGCCGGCACCAACGCCAACTTTGCCGCGGTGGTGAGCCGCAACGACCTTCGCTTGCGGACCTACGAACGGGGGGTGGAGGCCGAGACCATGGCCTGCGGCACCGGCGCGGTGGCGGCGGTGCTGTGCGCGGCCTTGGCCGGTCGGGTGGACAGCCCGGTCGCGGTCGTCACCACCGGCGGCGAGCGGTTGACGATCCATTTCCAGCGCCAGGGAGATGCCATCGTCTCGGTGCAGCTGCAAGGCGGTGCTGCCCTGATCTACGAGGGACTCCTGGGGCCGGAGGCGATCGGGTAAAGCGAATATCGAATACGGAACAAGGAATGTCCAACCGCAGAAGGCACCGGCAGGGCTCGATCCAGAACGTCAAATCCTGTCCCTTCGATATTGGACATTCCTTGTTCGATATTCTGCGGTTCGCTTGTCATCACAGGGGGATCCTTGCAACCACAGCGCCCCGCTCCGGGGGTGGTCATTTCGGGAGGAGCAGTCATGAACCGTTTCAGCGGCGCCTTTGTCGCCATCGTCACCCCCTTTGTGGACGGTCGCCTGGACGAGGAGGGCCTTTCGGGGCTTCTTGAATTCCAGATCGCCGGCGGCACCCACGGCATCGTGCCCTGCGGCACCACCGGCGAGTCGGCCACCTTGTCCCACGCTGAGCACCACCGGGTGGTGGAGCTGACGATCCAGACCGTGGCCGGCCGGGTGCCGGTTCTGGCGGGCACCGGCTCCAACAGCACCGAGGAGTCCATTGATCTCACCCGCCACGCCAAGACCGCCGGCGCCGACGGGGCGCTCATGATCACCCCGTACTACAACAAGCCCACCCAGGAGGGGCTCTACCAGCACTTCAAGGCCGTGGCCGAGGCGGTGGACATCCCCATCATCCTGTACAACGTGCCCAGCCGCACCAGCGTCAACATGCTGCCGGAGACCGTGGCCCGCCTGGCCCAGATCCCCAACATCGCCGGTGTCAAGGAGGCCACCGGCAACCTGGCCCAGGTGGCGGAGGTGATCCGCGTCTGCCCGCCGGATTTCGCGGTGCTTTCCGGCGATGACCCCACCGCCATGGCGACGGTAGCCATCGGTGGCACGGGCGTCATCTCGGTGACCTCCAACGTCGCGCCCCGGGAGATGGCCACCATGATGGATGCCGCCCTGGCCGGCGACCTGGCCACCGCCCGGCAGCTCCACTACCGGCTCATGCCCCTCATGGCCGCCATGTTCTACGAGACCAACCCGGCACCCGCCAAGGCGGCCCTGGAGATGATGGGCCAGATCCGCTCCGGCCAGCCGCGGCTGCCGCTGGTCGCCATGTCGGCAGCCAACCAGGCCAGGCTGCGGACGGCTCTCACCGACTTCGGGCTGCTGTCCTGAGCCGGCTCGAACCAAACCGCTTCCTTCGGGAGACCAGCACCATGACCAGGGTGATCGTGACCGGCGCGGCCGGCCAGATGGGCAAGCGCAATATCGCCATGACCTGCCAGGCGGAAGGGATGACCCTGGCTGCTGCCGTGGAGCGGCCGGACCACCCGGCCCTGGGCCAGGATGCCGGCGAGGTCGCCGGGTGCGGCCGCCTGGGGGTGCCGATCACCGGCTCCCTGGCCGCGGTCCTCGACCAGGGGGACGTGGTCATCGACTTCACCTTCCATACCGCGACCATGGAGCATGCAAGGCTGGCCGCCCGGGCCGGCCGCGCCATGGTCATCGGCACCACCGGCCTGTCCGCCACCGACCTGGTGGAGCTCCAGGAGCTTTCCTCCGGCTTTGCCTGCGTCCAGTCTCCCAACATGGCGGTGGGGGTCAACGTCCTGTTCAAGATCGCGGCCCGCATGGCCGGAATTCTGGGCAGTGGCTACGACATCGAGATCGTCGAGGCCCATCACCGGCGGAAGAAGGACGCCCCCAGCGGCACTGCCCTCAAGCTCGGCGAGGTCGTGGCCCAGGCCCTGGGCCGGGACCTGGGAGAGGTGGGGGTCTTCGCCCGTCATGGCATGATCGGCCAGCGCACCGATCAGGAGATCGGCATCCAGACCGTGCGGGCCGGCGATATCGTCGGCGAGCACACGGTGCTCTTCGCTGGCCCTGGCGAGCGGCTGGAGCTCATCCACCGGGCGCACAGCCGGGACAACTTCGCCCGGGGCGCGGTGCTGGCCGCCGCCTGGGTCAACGACCGCCCGCACGGTCTGTACACCATGTTCGACGTCCTGGGGCTGGCCGATCTCTAACCGTCGCGCTCCGTTCTTTCTTTCCGTTCCACCGCTTGGGATCAACAAGGCAGACCAGCCATGCTCACCATCGAGAAAGCCGACCGTCTGAAGATCCTCCCGCCCTATCTTTTCGCCGAGCTGGACCGCAAGAAGGAAGAGGTGCGGGCCCGGGGCTTGGACATCATCGATCTGGGGGTGGGAGACCCCGACCAGCCGACCCCGCCCCATATCGTGGCCCGGCTGCAGGCGGCGGCGGCTGACGGCCGCTATCACCGCTATCCCAGCTACTCGGGCATGAACGTCTTCCGGGAGGCGGTGAGTCGCTGGTACCAGCGGTGCCTGGGCGTCCAGCTCGATCCCCGGCACGAGGTTGTCACCCTCATCGGCTCCAAGGAGGGCATCGCCCACCTGCCGCTGGCCTTCATCAACCCGGGGGATGTGGTGCTGGTGCCCAGCCCCGCCTATCCGGTCTACAAGATTGCCACCCTGTTCGCGGGCGGCGTGCCGTACGAGATGCCGCTCGTCAAGGCCAACGGCTTTCTGCCGGATCTCGATGCCATCCCGGCGGATGTGTTGGCCAAGGCGAAGATGATCTTCCTCAACTACCCCAACAACCCCACCGCCGCCACGGCGGATGCGGCCTTCTTTGCCCGGGTGGTGGCCTTCGCGCAAGAGCACCGGCTCATCGTCTGCCACGACTATGCCTACTCGGAGATGGTCTTCGACGGCTACCAGGCGCCGAGCTTCCTGGCCACCCCGGGTGCCCTGGAGGTAGGCATCGAATTCCACTCCCTGTCCAAGACCTACAACATGACCGGCTGGCGGCTGGGCTTTGCCTGCGGCAACGCCCAGGTCATTGGCGGCTTGGGCCAGATCAAGAGCAACATCGACTCCGGCGCTTTTGACGCCATCCAGATGGCGGGCATCGAGGCCCTGGAAGGGGACCAGGGGTGCGTGGCGGCCATGCGCGCCCTGTACACCGAGCGCCGGGACGTGCTGGTGGCAGGTCTTCGCGGCCTGGGGCTGGCCGTCAACCCGCCCAAGGCCACCTTCTACGTCTGGATCGAAGTGCCGGCCGGCCACACCTCCGCCTCCTTCGCCGGCCATCTGCTGGAACGATGCGGCATCGTCTCCACGCCGGGCAACGGCTTCGGCGCCCCGGGGGAAGGCTACATCCGCATGGCCCTCACCGTGGGCAAGGAACGGCTCGCCGAGGCGGTGGCCAGGATGGAGAAGGTGGGATTCTGAGCCGCCCCCCCTTCAGATGCGGCCTCCGAGCTGACGCAGGTACTCCTCCACATCCTCAAGCTTGTCCAGCGATAGAGTGGACCACCCGCACAGCGTAGTCGTCCAGCGCCTCCTGATCCCGGTTCAGGATGGTCCGGCCTTCCCGCACAATCTGCTCCGCCAGCAGCAGGTTGCGGCTCTGGTTGAGGATGACCAGATCAAGCTCCCGTCTGGCCAGGGCACGGCAACAGTCGGCGTGCAGGGCCAGCTTGCGGGCAAAGGGGAAGGCCTTCGGCTCACGCACGAAGAACGCCAGATCGATGTCGCTGCGCGCTTCGGCCTCGCCCCGCGCCGCCGAGCCGAACAGCAGGCCGAAGACCAGCTCGGGATAGCGCGCCAGCACCGGCTGCAGTCGATCAGCCGTGACTGCCTGCGAATCCATCGCCAGAGCATGGCTCCTCTGCTCGTTCTCCGCTGGGATCATCGCCATAGCCTGTGGAGCCTCTTCCATACGTCTTGGGGCCTGGGGGCGCAGGCCCGATCCGGCTCAAGTCCAGCCGCAAGTAACGGTAGTCAACCCAAGAGCAATCTGTCAACGCGAGACGTAGGTCCCTGGATGTTCGATAAGCAGCAGCCGCGCCGGTCGCCGATGTTGCCCGAATGGTGGGTGACGATGCCGGGGGGCGCAGACCCTCCCGTAGGGGCGACGCATGCGTCGCCCCTAGTGCGCCCGCTTTCCGAACAATAGCATCCAGCCTTGCCTCGACCTTATCGAATATCCAGGTAGGTCCGCCACGCAGCCCCGACAAATCTGCTTCCATGTCGTCATTTTTCCGGGAATAATGACGACATGGTTTCCCAGACCCCGTATTCCCGACTCCTGCAGCCACCCGGACAGAGCTTCTTTCTCTTCGGCATGCGGGGCGTCGGCAAGAGCACCTGGGCCCGGCAGGTGTTCCCCCATGCCCCCTGTCTCGATCTCCTGGACGAGGGCCTGTACCAGAGCTACCTGCGCGACCCCCGGCTCTTTGCCCGGGAGCTGCTGCGGATGCCGGTGGGCCAAACGGTGGTGGTGGACGAGGTCCAGAGGCTGCCCGCCCTCTTGAACGAGGTGCACCGATTCATTGAGAGCCGTGGTCTGCGCTTTGTCCTCTTGGGGTCCAGCGCCCGCAAGCTCAAGCAGGCGGGCACCAACCTGTTGGCGGGGCGAGCACTCCGGCGGGTCATGCTGCCGTTGCTGCCAGAAGAGCTGGGGGCCGATTTCGATCTCGCCGAGGTGCTGCGCTTCGGCAGCCTGCCGGTCATCCGGCGATCCTCCGCCAGGCTGGAGAGCCTCGAGGCCTACGTGCAGCTGTATCTGAAGGAGGAGATCCAGGCCGAGGCACTGGTGCGGAATCTGCCGGGGTTCGCGCGGTTTCTGCCGGTCGCGGCCCTGTTTCACGGGCAGTTGCTGAGTGTTGCCGGCTTGGCCCGGGACGCGGGGGTGGCGCGGACCACCGTTTCCGCCTACCTGGAAATCCTGGCTGACACCTACCTGGCCTGGCTCTTGCCGGCCTACGAGAGCAAGCTGCGGGTCAAGGAGCGCAAGCACCCCAAGCTCTACTGGGTGGACCCAGGCGTGGTGCGGGCCGTGAAGCAGGAGCTGCATCCGCCAGGTGAAGCCGAACGCGGCGCCTTGCTGGAAGGCTGGATCGGGGTCCTGTTGCGGGCCTATGGCGAGCCCGGCAGCGGTCTGGGGCTGCGGCACGACGGGCTGTTCTATTGGGCGCCCGCCCAGGGCGGCACGGAAGTGGACTTCCTGATCCAGCGTGGCAAGGAGCTGACGGCGGTGGAGGTCAAGGCCAAGGACCGCTTGACTTCCTCTGACTTCAAGGGACTGAAAGCCATTGTCGACCTGAAGGGCCTCGGCCGCCGCCTGATCGTCTTCCTGGGCGAACGGCCGTTCCGCACCGAGGACGGCATCGAGGCGATGCCGATTCCGAGCTTTCTGGCCGAGCTGGAGGGAAAGACCCTTTGAGCACCGCACCGCTGCTGGCCATCAGCCGGGGCCATCGGCGCTCCTTTGCTGGAGGGCTCCTCATGTGATGCCGCCTTCTCGCGGCTGCCGCTCCCTCGCACCATGACCGTCTCCTTCCAGCCCACCACCTCCTGGTCGCCAGCCCTCATCGGCCTGGGCAGCAACCTCGGTGACGGCCGCGCCCAGCTGGCTGCGGCCTGGGCGCGGCTGGCGGCGGCAGAGGGGATCCGGCCGGGGGCCATCTCCCGGCCCTACGCCACCGCGCCGGTGGGAGTCGAGACCTCCCGTCCCTTTACAAATGCCGTGGGTATGGTACATACCGTCCTGGAGCCGGAGACCCTGCTGGGGGTGCTCCTGGCCATCGAGACGGCCATGGGCCGGGATCGACGCCAGGGGCCGGACCGGCCGGTGGATCTTGATCTTCTCACCCACGGGGAGCGCCGTATCACCAGCCCGTCCCTGATCCTGCCCCATCCGCGGCTCTGCGAGCGGGCCTTTGTGCTGGTGCCCCTGGTCGAGCTGGTGCCGGACGGCCGTCATCCGGTCCTGAGCCACACCTGGGCGGAGCTTCTGGCCGCGCTGGGACCCGGCGGCAGCCACGGCGTCGAGCCAAGGTCCTGGCGGCCCGGGGAGATCAAGCTGTGATCCGTTTTCTCATTCTGGCAGTCCTGGCGTATATCCTCTACCGGCTGCTTTTCGGTGGCGCGAAGGCGGCGCGCCGGCAGGCGGACCCGGGACGAGCGGGCGGCTCCCTGCCTGCCCAGGATGTGCTGGTGGAGGATCCGGTCTGCCACACCTATGTGCCCCTGGGGCAGGCCGTAAGCCTCAAGACCGGGGGCCGCACCGAGCATTTCTGCAGCGAGGCCTGCCGGGCGCAATTCGTGGCCCAGCAGGCCCGGAAGCATTGAGCATCAACCTTGCCGGCGGCCATACCGAGGCCCATGCCGCCAAGAGAGCCTGGGAGGCTGCCATGAAGTTCTTCATCGATACCGCCAACACCACCGAGATCCGGGAGGCCGTGGCCCTGGGCATGGTGGATGGGGTCACCACCAATCCCAGCCTGGTGGCCAAGGAAAAGCGCTCTTTTACCGAGATCCTCACCGAGATCTGCAGCCTGGTAGAGGGGCCGGTGAGCGCCGAGGTGATCAGCCTGGAGGCCGCGGGCATGGTGGCCGAGGCCCGGAAGCTGGCCGGCATCGCGCCCAACATCGTGGTCAAGGTGCCCATGACCATGGAGGGCCTGAAGGCCACCCGGATGCTGGCCGCCGAAGGGATCAGGACCAATGTCACCCTGGTCTTCTCCTCGTCCCAGGCCCTGCTGGCCGCCAAGGCCGGGGCGACCTTCGTCAGCCCCTTCGTGGGCCGCCTGGACGACATCTCCGAGTCGGGCATGGGCCTTGTCGAGGAGATCATGGCCATCTACGAAAACTACGGCTTTGCCACCGAGGTGATCGTGGCCTCGGTGCGCCATCCCCGGCATGTGGTCGAGGCGGCGGTGCTGGGCGCCCATATCGCCACCATCCCTTTCAAGGTCATCCAGCAGCTGGCCAACCACCCCCTGACCGATCTGGGCATCGAGCGTTTCTTGAACGACTGGAAAAAGGGCCAGGCCTGAGACTATACTGGAAAGGTCTTGGCCCGGGGGATCTGATCATCCCGGGCCTGGGGATCCCCCCATCTTTGCGGCTGGCAGCCGCACAGCAGGGACCCCGAAGCGCCCGAGCCCGCTGGCGTGCTGTCAGGCGGGGGGCGCTTCCGGGTGCTGAACAGCCTCAGGAGATCGAAGCGGATGCGGCACCTGCCTGGCTGGCTGGCTCCCATGCTCGTCGTTGGCTGGCTCCTGGCCGCCGCGCCAGGTGCGGCCACCATCTTCTCCTACGTGGACGCCGATGGCGTCGTCCATTTCACCAACGTGCCCGGCGACCCCCGCTACCGCCCGGTCCCGGGCAGCAACGTCTTCGCCCCGCCCCGCCGGCTGCCGCCCCAGCGCCTGCCGGCGGAACGGCTGCTGGCGCCGGCGGCCACCGATCCCAGCCACTTCGATCCCCTGATCCTGCAGGCCAGTCGCTACCTGTCGGTGGATCCCCTTCTGGTCAAGGCGGTGATCAAGACCGAGTCGGACTTCAACCCCCGGGCCATCTCCGACAGGGGCGCCATGGGCCTCATGCAGCTCATGCCCGGCACGGCCCGGGATCTGGCGGTGCGCAATCCTTTCGACCCCTGGGAGAACATCGTCGGCGGCACCCGCTACCTGCGGGAGCAGCTGGACCGTTTCGGCCTGGACCTGCGTCTGGCCCTGGCCGCCTACAACGCCGGGCCCAATCTGGTGGCGCAGCTGGGGCGGGTGCCGGCCATCGACGAGACCGAGACGTACATCCAGCGGGTGCTGGCGGCCTACCGCCAGTATCAGCAGGGCGCCGGCCGGCTGTCGTTCAGAGCCCCTGGCCGCTGAAAATCCCGGGAGTACGCCCCAGTGTCATCGGTTGTCACCCTGCCCAACCTCCTCACCGGGTACCGTTTCGCCGTCATCGGTCCCCTGCTCTTCTTCCTGACCCCCGGCGCGCCGGCCTGGCTGGACTTCATCTCCTTCGTCCTCTTCCTGTCCGCGGCCCTCACCGACTTGGCGGACGGGTACCTCGCCCGCAAGCACGCCACCGAGACGGTGCTGGGCAAGCTCCTCGACCCTCTGGCCGACAAGCTGGTGGTGGCCGCGGCCCTCATCCTCCTCATTCCCATGGGCCGGGTGCCGGCCTGGCTCTCCTTCCTGATCCTGGCCCGGGAGATCTTCATCACCGGCCTGCGGAGCATCGCCGCCGCCAAGGGGGTGGTGATCGCGGCCAGCGAGCTGGGCAAGCTCAAAGCCGTCTGCCAGTACACCGGCCTGTGCGTCCTGATCTTCCCTGCCGAGCTGCTGCCGCTCCCCTTTCTCCATCCCTTGGGGCGGGCCATCCTCCTGGTCGCCCTTGGCCTCACCCTCTGGTCGGGCCTGGACTATTTCCTCCGCTTCCGCCGGGTGCTCCTGGCCGCCTAAGCGGTGGTCCACGGCGGTTCGGGACAAGAAGCAGGCAGCCATGTCCCGCACCTTCATCATCGCCGAGGCTGGGGTCAACCACAACGGTGACCAGGAGCTGGCCAAGCGCCTGGTGGTAGCGGCGGCTCAGGCCGGTGCCGATGCGGTGAAGTTCCAGAGCTTCCGGGCCTCCCTGCTGGTAACCGGCCGGGCCGCCAAGGCCGGCTACCAGCAGGTCACCACCGGTGCCGGGGAGACCCAGCAGGCCATGCTGGCCCGCCTGGAGCTGCCCGCCGCTGCCCAGGTCGAGCTGGCGGCCCTGTGCCAAGACCAGGGGATCGTCTTTCTCTCCTCGGCCTTCGACTTGGCCTCCCTCCGGCTCCTGGCGGATCTCGGGGTGACGATCTTCAAGATCCCCTCCGGCGAGATCACCAACCTCCCCTACCTGCGGGCCGCCGGCGCCCTGGGTCGCCGGATGCTGCTCTCCACCGGCATGGCCGATCTGGGCGAGATCGAGGATGCCATCGAGATCCTCACTGCCGCCGGCACCGACCGGGCGGCCATCACCCTCCTCCACTGCCACACCGAGTACCCCACCGCCATGGCCGACGCCAACCTCCGAGCCATGGTCACCATGGCGGCGGCCTTCGGCCTGCCGGTCGGCTATTCGGACCACACCCAGGGCCTGGAATGTGCGGTGGCCGCGGTGGCCCTGGGCGCCCGGGTGCTCGAGAAGCACTTCACCCTGGACCGGGGCCTGCCGGGGCCAGACCACCGGGCCTCGGTGGAGCCGGCGGAATTCGCGTCCCTGGTCGCCGCGATCCGCAACGTCGAGGTGGCCCTGGGGGATGGCCGCAAGCGCCCGACGGAGGCCGAGCTGCGCAACCTGCCCCTGGTGCGCAAGTCCATCGTCGCCAGCCGCGCCATCCGCGCCGGCGAGATCCTCAGCCCCGACAACCTGACCTGCAAACGGCCAGGAACCGGCCTCTCCCCCATGCGCTGGGACGAGGTGATCGGGCGGCCGGCCCGCCGGGAGTTCGCGGCGGACGAGCCCATCGAGCTGTAGGGTTGACAATGTGACGATTGCGGCCGCAAATTGTCAACCATGTGGATCGACCGAGAAATTTCACCGGGGATCCTCGGCTTGACCCGATCCTTCCCGGCTGTCACCCGGAATAGCGCCCGGAAGGGTGCTCGCCCGAGGGGGACTGTGCTGCCGGTTCCGCTGGGAGGAAGGCCATGACAAGGACGAGCTTGGACTGCCTCCTCCAGAGGATCTGCGTCTTCACGGGCAGCCGGGCCGAGTACGGTATCGTCAAGCCCCTTCTGGAACGGATCCGGGAGGAGCCGGATCTCGACCTCGCCATCATCGCCTCCGGCAGCCATCTGGCGCCGGAGCACGGCCGCACCGTTGAACAGATCCTGGCGGACGGCTTTGCCGTCGCCGAGGAGCTGGAGATCCTGCTGGCCTCGGACACGCCCGCCGGCACCTGCAAGGCGGCGGGCCTGGCCATGATCGGGCTGGGGGAAGCGTTTCGCCGCCTGGCGCCGGACATCCTCGTCCTGGTGGGGGATCGCTACGAAACCCTGGCCGCCGCCTTTGCCGCCACGGTCTGCCGGCTGCCCATCGCCCATCTCCACGGCGGCGAGGCCTCCTTCGGCGCCATGGACGAGGCCTTCCGCCACGCCATCACCAAGATGGCTCACCTCCATTTCACGAGCACCGAGGCCTACCGGCAACGGGTGATCCAGCTGGGCGAGGATCCGGCGCAGGTCTTCTTTGTGGGCGCCCTGGCCCTGGAGGGGCTCAGCAAGACCCGGCTTTTGGACCGGGCCGGGGTGGAACAGGCCCTGGGCCTCTCCCTGGGAGAGCGGGCGGTGCTGGTCACCTTCCACCCGGCCACCGCCGATCCTGAGCCGGCGGCAGACCAGATCGACGCCCTGGTCGCGGTGCTGGCGGCCCGGGACGACCTGACCGTGGTCTGCACCCGGGCCAACGCCGACCCGGCCGGCCGGCTGGTGAATGCCCGGCTGGAGGAGTTGGCAGCCCGGGCCCCGGGCCGGGTGGCCCTGTTCTCCGCCCTGGGCTCGCCGCTCTACTGGAGCACCATGGCCCAGGTGGCCGCGGTGGTGGGCAACTCCTCGTCCGGCATCATCGAGGCGCCGAGCCTGCACGTACCGACCCTCAACATCGGCGACCGCCAGGCCGGCCGCGTCCGGGCCGAAAGCGTCATCGACTGCGCCGCCACCGCCGGGGCCATCAGCGCCGGCCTGGAGCGGGTGCTCTCCGTCGAGATGCAAGGGCTCGCCCGCCAGACAGCCAACCCCTACGAGAAGGACAACACCGCCGCCGCCATCCTGGCCGTCCTCCGGTCGACGGCTCCTGCCGGCCTCGGCAGGAAGGTGTTCCACGACCTGCCGGGGAGCGGTGCCGCCTCGCTGGCAGGCGATCCGCGCCGATCCTCCCGCTGACCTGTTCCTGACCCTGCCCTGACTGTGGAGAGCTCCATGAGGGCCAGAAGCGAGCTGGTCTTGCCGGTCTGGCGGGGGGCATGGAGGATGAAGTACTTCTCCTGGGCCACAAGGGATTCCAGCTCCGGCAGGTTGATCCGGCCCAGGGGATCGAGGCAGTAGTGCTTGGCTGGGTGGACCGGGCCAGCGGTGTTGAAGAACTTCATGGGACGGCCTCCCCGGGGGTGAGCAAGCTCGCCTTCGTCTGGCAGACGGATACTCGGCAGGACTCGCGAAGCCAAGACAATCGCCTTGGCTCCGGTGGCTGCGGCAAAGGGAGCCTGGCAAAAAAAAGAGCGCCCACCCGCAGCAATCGCTTATGGAAATGAAAATCCGGCCGAAAGGATAGTGCAGATCGTCCGTGCAATGGACCCGGCAGCCGCTCCCAGGAGAAGACGACCATGACCGTCCGCCAGCCGCACTGGTTCCGCCAGCTCTATGTCCGGCCCGAGCAGACCATCCGCGATGGTCTCAAGGTCCTGAACGAGAAGGGTCACCAGTTCCTGTTCGTGGTGGATGACCATGAGCGGCTCACCGGCGTTGTCTCGGACGGCGACTTCCGGCGGGCCATCTTCAACGGCGAGAGCTTCGACGCGCCCCTGGGGAAGATCATGACCCGCTCGCCCATGCAGGTGGCGCCGCCGGTGGACAACGCCCGCGTGCTCGCCCTGATGAAGACCAAGAACATCCGCTACCTGCCGGTGGTGGACGCCGGCGGCCACATTGTCGATGTCCGCACCTGGCAGGATTTTCTGGTCACCGAGGCGCCGAAGCGGCCGCTCCGGACCGAGCCGGTGGTGATCATGGCCGGCGGCAAGGGCACCCGGCTGGACCCCTTCACCCGCATCCTGCCCAAGCCCCTCATCCCCTTTGGCGACCGGCCGATGATCGAATGGATCATGGACAACTTCGCCGGCTTCGGGTTCCGCAACTTCTGGGTCACCCTGAACTACAAGCGCCAGACCATCCGCAACTACTTCGCCGGCCTCACCAAGCCCTACGCCGTAGGCTTCGTGGAGGAGGACAGCTTCCTGGGCACCGCCGGCGCCCTGACCCTCATGAAGGACGAGCTGACCGAGACCTTCCTGGTGTCGAACTGCGACGTGGTCCTGGAGGACAACTTCGCCGAGATCGTCGACTTCCACCGGGCCAACAAGAACCTCCTCACCGTGGTGGCGGTGCCCCGCCATGTGCGCATCCCCTACGGCGTGCTGGACATCCACCAGGAGGCCCTGGTGGGCATCCGGGAAAAGCCGGAGTTCACCTATCTGGTGGCCGGCGGCGTCTACGTGGTGGAGCCGGAGGCGATCCGGGACCTGCCCCGGGGCGAGCATATCGAGATGCCGGGCCTCATGGAGCGGCTGCTCGCCGTCTCGCCGGGCCGGGTCGGCGTCTACCCCACCAGCGGCAAGTGGTTCGACATCGGCCAGTGGGAAGAGTACCAGCAGGCGCTCCTCAAGCTGTCCATGGGTGGCCTCGGGGTGTTCGCCGAGGACGAGGAGGAGGGGGCGGCCTGACATGGATATCCTTCTCATCAACCCGCCCATCCGGGTCCACGACAAGCCCCGGCATCTCCCCCACGGCCTGGCGATCATCGCCAGTGTGCTCCGGAAGAAGGTGCCGGGCATACGCCTCCATTTCCTGGACTGGAACGCATACCGCTGGAGCGAGGCCGAAATCCGGGAGCGGATCCGCGCCACCCCTTGCGACCTCGCGCTGGTGGGCGGCCTGATCCCGGTCTACGGCCGGTTGATCTGGCTGGCGGCGGTCCTCAAAGAGGCCCACCCCCGGGCCCTGGTGGTGGCCGGGGGATCGGCGGCCATGAGCGTGCCGGAGCTGCTCCTGGCCCATTCGCAGGTGGACCTCATCTGCACCGGCGAGGGGGAGCTCACGGCCAGCGAGCTGGTGGCCGCCCTGGCCGCGGACCGGCAGGCGGACCTGACCGGCATTCCTGGCCTGGCCTACCGCGGCCCGGACGGCGGCATCGTCTTCACCCCGCCCCGGCCCCTCATCGAGGATCTCGACCGGGACTCCGATCTGCCGGCCTACGATCTTCTGCCCATGGAGATCTATCTCGCCAACCAGATCATCGGCTTTGGCCGGGATGTGGACTTCATCTCCAGCCGGGGCTGCCCCTTCCACTGCACCTTCTGCTACCAGCCCTGGGGCCGCCGTTTCCGGGGCCACTCCGTGGAATTCATCAGCCAGGGGCTGGAAC
>JBFMBH010000027.1:0-5822 GCA_040755095.1 Thermodesulfobacteriota bacterium | reverse complement strand
ACGCCTGGTCCGGGACTTTGGTGTCCAGTTCGTCTCCTTCCAGGATGACGAGTTCATGGCGCACAAGGACCGGGTCCTGGAATTCTGCGCCGCCCGGAACCGCCGTTTCCCGGAGCTGCGCTGGTCGTGCACCGGCCGGGCCAATCTGGTGGACGACGAGACGGTGGCGAAGATGCGGGCCTCCGGCTGCTGCTCCATCTCCTACGGCTTCGAGTCCGGCTCGCCGAGGATGCTCAAAGGCATGAAGAAGGCGATCACCATCGAGCAGATGGAGCGGGCGGTGACCATCAACCGCCGCCACGGCCTGCCGATCCCGGTCTCCTTCATCCTGGGCATGCCCGGTGAGGACGAGGCCAGCTGCCAGGAGACGGTGGATTTTTGCATCCGCAACAACCTGCACCTGGGCTCCCTGATGTTCGCCACCCCGTACCCTGGCACCAGCCTCTTCCAGTTCGCCCTGGAGACCGGCCGCATCCGGCAAGACAACCTCCACGACTTCGTCATGTCCCTGGGCGACGCCCGGACCTTTCTCATCAACCTCACCGACACCTTCACGGACGAGGCCCTCCAGGCGAAGTACACCTGGATGCAGGAGGAGGTACGGCGCCACTACCGACCGCTGCCGCCCCAGGAGATCGAGGCCCGAATCCAGGCCCTCTACGGCCCCCTGGCCGAAGACTTCTGCCGCCTGTCCCCCGAGGACAAGGCCCACCGCGCCAAGCACGGCGCTATCGACCTCTTCTAGCCATGGCCTCTGTTCTCGCCGTCGTCGTCGCCCGGAAGGGCAGCAAGGGCCTGCCCTCCAAATGCATGCTGCCCATCGGCAAGATGCCGGTGGTGGAGCATGTGCTCGCCTGGTGCCAGGGCCTGAGCACGCCGGAACTGGCGGTGACCACCGTGCTCTCCACCGACATCCCGGAGGCCGAGCCCCTGTGCGGCCGGCACGGTGCGCTCTTCCTGCCCCGGCCCGCCGAGCTGGCCGGCGACCGCACCCGGATCGAGGAGGTGCTGTTCCACGCCTGGCAGGAAGCCGGCCAGGGCGCCGACTACCTCCTCCTGGTCTACGGCAACATCCCGGTGCGCCACGCCGAGCTGGTGCAGGGGCCGGTATGCTTCCTTGCGGAGCGGCCGGAATTCGACGCCGTCTTCACCTTCCAGCCGGTGGAGAAGTTCAACCCGGCCTGGATGGTGGACGTATGCGAAGACGAGCTGCCGGACTGGCCGGCCGCAGCCTTCCGGCGCCAGGACCTCAAGCCCTACATGATCCACGACGGCCACACGGTGCTGACCCGGGCCAGCTACTTTGCGAGCTTCTGGCCCGAGGAGGCCAGCCGCCGCCAGGGCCGGATGTACGAGTCCTTCGGCCGGCGGATCAAGCCCTGGCTCCACGACCGGCTGGTCATCGACATCGATGCGGAACGGGATTATCTGCTGGCCCGGGCGGTCCTTCTCTGCCCGGATCTGCCCAGCGGGCTGGTTGGGCGGCCACGGGGGGCGGATTGGGCGACCACGGGGGGCCGCCCCTGCGGGGTCAATCCGGATGGCAACGGTGAACGGCTGCCGGGCGGCAAGGAGGTGCGCTGATGGGCTCCGACAATCCAAAAATCCTGCCTGTGGATGAGCTGGCTGCCATCCTCGACACCATCCGGGCCAACGGCCGGCGGCTGGTGCTCTGCCATGGCGTCTTCGATCTCCTGCACATCGGCCACATCCGCTATTTCGAGCAGGCCCGCCGCCACGGGGATGTGCTGGTGGTCACCGTCACCCCGGACCGGTTCGTGGACAAGGGTCCCCATCGGCCGGCCTTTGGCGAAGAGCTGCGGGCCGAGGCCGTGGCCTCCCTGGGCTGCGTCGATTTCGTGGCCGTGAACCTCTGGCCCACCGCCGAGGAGACCTTGCGGACCCTGCGGCCCCATGTCTATGTCAAGGGCGCCGAGTTCAAGAATCTCGCCAGCGACCCCACCGGCAAGATCGCCCGGGAGGCAGCGGTGGTGGAGGAGATCGGCGCGACGATCGCCTTTGCCGAGGATATCGTCTTCTCCTCCTCCAACCTCATCAACCGCTATCTGTCCAACCTGCCGGAGGAGCTGAGCAACTACGTGGAGCTGTTCCGCAGCCGCCACTCCCTGCCGGAGATCGTCTCCATCCTGGACCGGATGAGCGATCTTCGGGTGCTGGTCATCGGCGACACCATCCTGGACGAGTACCAGTACTGCGAGGCCATCGGCAAATCCTCCAAGGATCCCACCCTGGTCCTTCGGTACCAGTCCCACGATCTCTTTGCCGGCGGCGTCCTGGCGGTGGCCAACCATGTGGCCAACTTCGCCGGCGCGGTGGATCTGGTCACCCTGCTGGGCGAGCGGGACCGCCACGAGGAGTTCATCCGTGGCCAGCTTCATGCCAAGGTCCGGCCCTTCTTCCACACCCAGCCCGGGGCGCCTACCCTGGTGAAGCGCCGCTTTCTGGACGGCTACTCCTTCAACAAGCTTCTCGAGGTGTACCTCATGGACGACTCCGGCCTGCCGCCGGCGGCGGACGCCGCACTCAATGCCTGGCTGGCCGAGCATCTGGCCGACTACGACCTGGTCATCGCCTCGGACTTCGGCCATGGCGCCATCAGCGCCCAGGCCGTGGCCACCTTGTGCCAGCACGCCCCGTACCTGGCCATCAACACCCAGGCCAATGCCGGCAACCGGGGCTTCCACACCGTCTCTCGCTACCCGCACGCCGACTACGCCTGCATCGCCGAGCACGAGCTGCGCCTGGAGACCCGGGCCAAGAACGGCAACCTCCTGCCGGCCATGCAGCGGATCGCCCGCCAGCTGGGCACCCGCCGCATGGTGGTGACCACCGGCCGCAAGGGCTGTACCGTGGTGGAAGGCGACCAGCCGGTGGTGCAGGTGCCCGCCTTTGCCCAGAAGATCGTCGACCGGGTGGGCGCCGGCGACGCCTTCCTGTCCGTGACCGCCATGGCGGCGGTGCAGGAGGCGCCCAGCGAGATCCTGGGCTTTCTGGGCAACATCGTCGGCGGCCTGGCGGTGGAGGTGATCGGCAACAAGAAGAGTATCGACCGGGCCAGTGTGCAAAAGTACGTCACCGCAGTGATGAAGTGATTGCCGGCAGGCTTGAAGCCGCGGGCTGTCCGTTGACACCCCGCGGTATGTCTGCCTGGTCTGGTGACAGTCTGGTGCCCGTCGTTCTTGCCGCAGGGAATCGGCGAGACGCTCTGCTGGCACGAGGGACGGCTGGCCGTCTGACACACGTTCAGGGGCCGAACGAACAAAGAACAACCGATGGAAGGAATGACTATGCAGACAGCCAGGAAATTGACCGTATCGGATGCCTTGCAGCTCGACGTCCGCGAACGGATCAGGCTGGTCGAAGCCATCTGGGACAGCATCGCTGCGGTCCCGGAGGCGGTCGAGCTGACCGACGAGCAACGGGAAGAACTGGACAGGCGGCTGGGAGCATTCAACTCCGACCAGGTGAAAGGATCCCCATGGGACGAGGTTCGGGCGCGCCTCCTTGCTCAGGAGTAGCCCGTGTTCTTTGTAAGACCTGAAGCCGAGCGTGATATCGCCGAGGCGCAAGCATGGTACGAGGCGAGAGAGCCCGGACTCGGACTCAACTTCATTGCCGAGCTGGACGCGGCGTTAGCTCATCGAGGCAAACCCGACGGTGTATCAGAAGGTCCATAGGAACATCCGACGAACACTCACGAGGCGATTTCCCTATGGTGTCTTCTATGTCCTCAAGGACGAGGACGTGGTGGTGATCGCCGTCCTCCATGCAGCCAGGAATCCAAAGCTGTTGCGGGAGAGGGCCAGAGGCCGCTAACACCGGTGCGCCGGAAGCACAAGACCCGCCTGATATCCATGACCGCCAGCAGCCCCCCCCACCGCTTCCCGCTCTTCGACCGCTCCCGGCTGCGGCTGCGGCCGTTGGCCGAGCGGCGCCACGATCTCGACCTCGCCAGTCTCCTGCCCCTGGCGCCGGTGGCCGAGGTGCCGCCGGTCCTGGCCCGGGTGGCGGACCACATCCGGACGGCCCGCGAGGCCAACGCCCCGGTGCTCCTTTTGATGGGCGCCCACGTGCTCCGCTCCGGGGTGCAGCGCCATCTCGTCGATCTCCTGGAGCGGGGGCTCCTCTCCGGCATCGCCATGAACGGCGCCGGCCTCATCCACGACTTCGAGCTGGCCCTCATTGGCGCCACCACCGAGTCCGTAGCCCGTTACATCCAGGACGGCTCCTTCGGCCTGTGGCAGGAGACGAGCCGCCTGAACGACATCGCCAGCCAGGCCGCCCGGAACGGCCGGGGCCTGGGCGAGGCGGTGGGACAGGCCATCTGGGAGGAGGGGCTGCCGCACCGGGATCTCAGTGTGCTGGCTGCGGCCTTCCGCCTGGGCATCCCGGTCACCGCCCATGTGGGCATCGGCTACGACATCGTCCACGAGATGCCCAACTGCGACGGTGGGGCCTGGGGTGCCGCCAGCTACACGGATTTCTTGCGCTTTGCCGCCCTGGTCGAGGGCCTGGAAGGCGGGGTGGTGATGAGCCTGGGCTCCGCGGTCATGGGGCCGGAGGTGTTTCTGAAGGCCCTGGCCATGGCCCGGAACGTGGCCAGCCAGGAGGGCCGCTCCATCCGGCGCTTCACCACCCTGGTCACGGATCTGCACCCTTTGCCGGAGCGGGTGGATGCGGAGCCGGAGCGCTCCTGCGCCGGCTACTATTTCCGGCCCTGGAAGACGCTCCTGGTGCGGACGGTTGCCGATGGCGGCGAGGGCCTGTACCTCCAGGGCCGGCACGCCGACACCGTGCCCGCCCTCTGGACGGCTCTGACGACCGGCCGCGAACCCCAACCCGGAGGAAGCCCATGACATCAGCCGGTCACTGGTCCGACAACGTTGCCACCCTGACCAGGCTGCTGGCCGATTTGTCGGCCCGGGAGAGCACGGGCCGGGAGCTGGACGCCGACGCCGCCTTCATCCGTTGGCGTGACACCACCCTGGCCCTGCGGGCCGCCCGGGGCACGGTCTATCTGGTGGGCAATGGCGCCTCCGCCTCCATGGCCAGCCACTTCGCGGCCGATCTGGCCAAGAATGCCCATGTGCGCACCGAGGTGTTCTCGGATCTGTCCCTCATCACCGCCATCGCCAACGACCTGTGCTACGAGGAGGTGTTCGCCGAGCCCCTGCGCCGCCGCTGGACCGCCGGGGACATGCTGGTGGCCATCAGCTCCTCGGGCCGCTCCCCCAACATCCTGCGGGCAGTGGCCGAGGCGAGGCGCCTTTCCGGCACCGTGGTCACCCTGTCGGCCATGGCCGCCGGCAACCCGTTGCGGTCCGCCGGTGACCTCAACTTCTATCTGCCGGCCGAAACATACGGCCTGGCGGAAAGCGGCCATGCCGCCATCCTCCACCACTGGATGGATCTGGTGGCGGCGGGCAGCGGCCCCGGGGTGTCTTGAGGGGGCCACCGCCGGACACGGCGGTCTTGACCAAGGGTGGCGTTGTGATTCATGGTGACTCAACAAGAGTCATCATCAGGAGACAGCCGTGGGCCAGCTTACCCTGCGGGGCATACCGGACGACATTCGGGCATTGGCTGAGGCAGAAGCGCGGAGCAAGGGGATCAGCCTGAACAAGGCCTTTCTGGCCATCCTCCGCAAGGGAGCAGCACGGCCAGCACGACCCCGCCACCAGGACCGAGGCGAAGGCGAGTTCACCCCCTTCCTGGGGCTCTGGTCGGAAGAGGAGGCGGACGCCTTTGACCAGGCCCTCCGTGAGCAGCGGGGTACGGACGGGGAGCTGTGGCCGTGAAGA